>NZ_JAUBQE010000119.1:0-3717 GCF_036701115.1 Microcoleus sp. Pol1C5
CTCTCTTTCTACATGGTGATCGTGATGACTTAATTCTGTGCAGTCTTCAGGGTTTTTCTCCCTTACATCTTTTCGCTACAGTCTATGACTCAGTGCCACCAGTCCGATTCCATCCCTTTATCGGTTATTAAACGATCGGGTTGCGAACATATTTCGGCGTTGCTGAATCAAGGTATGAATGCCCCAGGAATGGGAATATCGTGAAATTTCAAGTAATGTATTAATAACTTAATAGAATGCTTGAGCATTTTCTCACACTTAGAATAACAAAGAGTCTTCCGATGTAGTCTGGCTAAATAATGTCTTAGTCTTGTATTTTCTCCTTCTACTCGTGTCATATAAGTCTTACTGATAATCTGATCCTCATCAGGAATAAACATGGGATATACAGACCATCCATCAGTTACATAAAAGTAGCAGTTCCATGCACTTACTTGGTTCCATAATGGTTCAAATGTCTTAGCACGCACGAGCCCCTAATACCCATCCTAAAATTCCTAGTCGAAAGTGGTCAGCCGCTGTCCACAACCAGATTTTGTCTGTTTTTTTTACAGAAGTTTGTAATTCATCGAGCTCACCAACTTCTGGAATGACTTCAGGGTCATAAACCTCTGGTAACAGTTTTCCGACTTGTTTTACCCAATTTATTACCGTGGTATGATGAACTCCCTTAACTCGTTCTATCGCCCGTAAACCCATACCATTGACGTACATTTTTAGGCAATCACGTTTAATGCTCTCGCTATAACCTCGATGGGATTCATACTGATTAATGAATTGACGACCACATTGGACACAAATGTGATTCTGTTTTCCTTTCTTCTTGCCGTTTTTACGGATATGGGTTGATTTACATTCGCTTGTATTGCATAAATTATTCCTCCTATTCATACTCTAACTTAGCAACGCCCACGATAATTCCATTTGGGTAGATATTCATCAAAAATAATTTTCATTGTTTCTTTAAATCCCTTCGCTACTTTTCGACCAGTTTCATAAATTTTATCGCTCACATTTACTACCACAGAAAGCCCGGATTTAGTATGAGTTTTTGCCATGAGTTTTTTCACTAACTCAAGACTGGTAAAAATTACTCCTTGACAGGCTCTGGTTACGTGAGGAAACAAACGATGTTCAATCGGATTATACTTCGATGTATAGGGGGGGATATTGTGCGATTCTAATTTCTATTCCTAGCTCGTCAACTAATTTTTGTAAATCCGATTTAAAGATATGATGATTGGAATTATTACTGCCACCACCATCGCATTTTATCAAAATTTAATCCGCTTGAGGGTAGATAAATTTTCCGTAATTAACCCACCATAATTTAATCGATTCACAAGCAAATTCACTCGTGTCTTTACTAATTCCCAGGTTTAAATATCCTAGGTTATGTTGCAGATCATAAATTCCATGAGGTACTACTTTTGGGTGCATCTCACTTTTGCAAATACATCAAGCGGAAAGTTGAGCATTGAGATAAGCACAGCGCAGGGAGCATCCCGCGTTTTAACTAAGCAGAAATACCTAGCTTGATTTCGTTATTTAAATATGCACATCTCAGTCTTAAAATTTGAGAAACATTTTTTTCGTTCCACTGTGCACATACAATCTTAATTCTTGCTCCAATCTGTTTAATTAAAGACTCTACAGCTCCCGAACCAATATCAATACCCTGAATAAAGATAATTCTGGTAATCTGGGATTCTTGACTGATGTTTTCGGAGATAATTCTGGAATTTTTTACTTTCTTTAGCTCTAAATCCTATAAACTTCAGGGGGCGACAAGCGCCCCCGAACCTTTACAGGCAAAGCTTTTTGCACGATCGGTCCGCCTCAAAATTTTCGGCTTAGCGACAAAATAATCTCACGAGTGAAAAGTGCGGGTGTTGTGATAAAAAAGAAGGGTCTCGCTAATACCACAAGACCCCAATCAATTATATGATGCCCTCATTCTATCACTCAATTCTCCAAAAATATCTAACTCCAGCAAAATTACTTACCCTTCAGATGCTGGTGTGTTTGTTAAAATCTCAAAAACAAGTCAGAATAGAACGATTAGCCGCAACTCTACCATTACCGATATTACAAAGTAGTCGCCGCCGTCACATACAACGATTTTTACAGATTAAAGCGCTCAGCATTCTCGTGATCTGGTTCCCGATCATCAAAGAAGTGATATCCCGTCAGCTTTTAGCTGGAAGTCAATTAGTCATTGCATTGGATATAGCGATCGCAAATGATTTGTAAATCATAAATCATGTATAATGAGGACGTGAATCTACGTAAGAGTTGAGATGTCTGAAAAGAAATCGGTAGAAAAATTGGTGGAGCATGAAGTCCAAGCTTTATTGGAACTCGAAAATTTTATTGCCAGCAATCCCGACCCAAGAGAACTTAAAAGAGTTTTAGCTATCCGCATGTTAATTGAAGGGGTCTGCCGCGAAACCATTCAAAAGATTTTGGGAGTATCATCTCCATTTATCAGTAAGTGGAAAATCAATTATGCGTTGCATGGAATTGAAGGGTTGCTCTTAAATCATCAGGGTTCGCGGGGACAACTTAAGCCTGAAGAACGAGCCGAAATTATCCAATTGTTAACCAATAAAAACCACTGGGATTTATCCGAATTATCAAATCATATAGCAGAGCGATATCAAATTGAATTTAAATCAAAAGCTAGCTACTACCAACTTTTCAATTCAGCGGGAATTAGCTGGAAAAAATCTCAAAAAAAGAATCCAAAACGTGATGAAGAACTCGTCAAAAAAAAGCACCAAGAAATCTGTGAGATTCTTGAAGAACACCGAGAAGCTATAGAATCGAGAAAGCTTGTGGTGTATTTGATTGATGAGTGTCATCTACTCGCTTGGAGATGTCTGTGGCTATCTTTGGGGAAGGCGCAACGAGAGAATAGAAATCCCGCTGGTGAATCAGAGAGAAAAACAAACTTATTATGGCGCAGTAAATTATTTAACAAAACAGTTTGTTCTGCGAGAATATGCAACGGCAAATTCTGAGAATACAGTGGCTTTCTTAAAAGATTTACAATCTTTAGATCCCGAAGCCAGACATTTAATTATTTGGGATGGAGCTAGCTATCACAAATATAAAGATATGAAACCTTACCTAGAAGAAATTAATCAAGGCAAAGAGCGGGATGAATGGCCTTTAACTTGTGTCCTGTTTGCTCCCAATGCTCCCGAGCAGAATCCAGTCGAAGATATTTGGCTTCAGGCCAAGACTTGGGTGAGAAAATTTGGGAATCGGCTCAGTTATGAATGCCTTGGTTAAATGGTTCTTCAATTTTACCATACAGGAACAAAGCTTTGACTTTCTCAAGTTACACAAATTTGGTATTTTTGAACCAACACTCAATGGAACTGCTGCTCGATCAAACCCTTAATTAATTTACGAATGATTTGCGAGCGCTATAGAACCCAATGGAAAGAGTATAATGTCTTAATGGTAAGTGCGATAGTCCAAAAAAGCGCGTTTCCTATATTCTGGACGTTATTAGATCAACAAGGGGCTTCAAATCTTGCCGAACAGCAACAAGTATTGCGTCCGGTAATTAGACTCTTGAAAAGATATAGCAATCCTAAATGATTTTCTATATCTAGAGCAATCCTAAATAATTTTCTGTGTGTAAGTATATTGACGTATTTTGGGGAAAGCAAATTTATCTTCGTTAGTAAAAAACTCTCTCCATAA
>NZ_JAUBQE010000058.1:0-50100 GCF_036701115.1 Microcoleus sp. Pol1C5
CTCATGTTCAGTCCCGAAAAAAAGATATTTTACCATCTCTTCCTACTCTTTATTTTATTTTTCGGAGATGTCTATTCCAAGAACAAGAAGAAATTCCCTTGAGTAATGTAGCTAATTAAAATCGGGGGCAATGAATCTGGTGGCTTTTTTATCAGCCAAAGGCTATGATGAGCGGTGCAGGTAGTGGGATAAATTTCAACCCTAACTTTCCTAGTTAAGTAGGTGGTTACAAATAAACATTAGATGGAGCGGGCTGGTTTAACCGGGAGCTATACTAGCAGCCAGTTTATTCTGACAAACCCAGCTATTCTCGTCACCAGTTTATTTGCACCTACCTATTTATCTAGGGTCTAACTCTAGATAACTCAAAGTATCGGTCACTGGTCAGTGCAGCAATTCCTCTAATTTTTGCTGGTTCCACAAATACTGATAAAGCCCTGTTTCCCCTACCAATTCAAGGTGAGTGCCGCTCTGAACTATTTCTCCTCTCTCCATCACAAAAATGCGATCGGCACTAGCCGCTGCCGACATTTGATGCGAGATAAAAATTACCGTTTTGCGATCGGTTCCCGTTGCCAAGTTTCGCAAAATGTCGGTAGCAGTTTGATTGTCAACGCTGGAAAGAGCGTCATCCAAAATTAACACCGGGGCGTCAACTAACAAAGCGCGAGCAAGTGCCGTCCGCTGCCGCTGTCCGCCGGATAAAGTAATGCCGCGCTCGCCGACAACTGTTTTGTACTGCTGCGGAAAGTTGAGGATTTCGGCGTGAATTTGCGCTTGTTTTGCGGCGGCTTCAATCTCCGGCTGTTCCGCTAAAGGGTTTCCGTAGCGGATGTTATTCTTGATGGTAGTGCCGAACAGAAAACTTTCTTGCGGAACGTAGGCGATCGCCCCGCGCAATTGGGTCAATTTTACCTCGGTAATATCCTGTCCGTCTAAAAATAACTGACCCGGAGCGATGTCCAGCAGTCTGGGCAGCGCATTAGCTAAAGTTGATTTTCCCGAGCCGATCGCCCCCACAATTGCGACAGTTTCGCCCGGTTTTATGGTAAAATCAACATCTTTAAGTGCGGGTGTCTTAGCACCGGGATAAGTATAATTTAGATGGCGGGCCACAACTTCGCCTTTGACTGGAGTTGGCAGTTCAACTGCACTGACAGCATCCTTAATTTGCGGTTCCACAGTCAGAATTGATTCAATGCGATCGACACTCACTTCTCCCCGCTGGTAAGCAGTAATTGTGAAACCCAACAGGGCCGTCGGAAACACCAAACGCTCGACATAAATCAGCAACGCCACAAAATCGCCAATGCTAATTTGACCATTAGCAATTGCCCCGCCACCAGCAGAAAGCAGCACCAACAAACTGATGCTTGCCAAACCGCCCAGCAGCGGAAAAATAAAGTTTCTAGTTTTTGCTAATTCCAAATTTGCTGATAGCAACTGTGCGTTGGAATTGCGAAAAGCTCGGCGTTCGTTTTCTTCTTGAGCGTAAATTTTAATTACGGAAATCCCGCTCATATCCTCCTGAATCAAATCGCTCATCGCCGACAATTCCTCTTGCACGGCTAACTGTTGGATGCGAAGTTTGTCGCTAAATAACTGCACCAAAACTAACATTAAAGGATAAACGGCGATCGCCAACAGCGTCAGCCGTACATTAATCCCCAGCATCACCGGCAAAGTCAAAGCATAAGCAAATGCCGTATTCGCCAAACTCAGCACCGCAAACCCCACCAAGCGCCGAATATTGTCCAAATCGGAAGTAGCGCGGTTAATTAAATCCCCTACCGTATTGGCGGCAAAATAAGACGGTTCTAATGTTAATAAATGATTAAATATTTGCTGTTTGAGGTCAAATTCGACTTGACGCCCGACGCCAAACAGCAAAATCCGCGACGCCATCCGAATTACCCACATAATTGAGGCGAGGATCAGAATTAGTGCCACGAAGTTGAAAACTTGGTCAAATTTAGTCGCAACTTGGAGAGTGTCAACTGCATTCCGAATCAGCAGGGGAATGTAAACGCCCACAGCATTGACAACTAATAGCGAAAAAACGCCCCAGAAGGTGGGCTTCCAGTGCGGGCGCATATAAGAGCCGAGTTTTTGCAGTCGAGAATAACGAGCCATTTGTTAGTGCGTAATTTGAGATTAATTGAGGAAAGGAAGAAGGTTCGGCAACGGATTTTGTAACGGATGTAACGGATGGATGCTGAAGGAAGAAGGAGTCTTCCCCAAGGTTTTCAGCAATTAACAACGTCCTAATAGTTTTGGCTGTTGTGTTGCTATAGAAGGTAGAAGTTTGAAAAAATAATAGAAGCTCTATCGAAAGGTAGATGACCGAAAACACAAGTTAAGAAATTTTTAATAAAAATTCTGCTTTGGGATAACGTGCCATCAAAATTAGGTTTTGGTATTAACTAAAACCTGATTATATCGATATGTAACAAACCCCATTATATCTGTGGGAACACGAGATCTGTGGGGACACGGCAATGCCCTGTCCTTAGCCACCCGGAACGATCGCCCAAATCTCCAATCCGTCCCCCCAATCCCCCACACCGTCGAGGCGCGCTACAATCAAAAATCGATCGACTTAGCACTCAGACTCAGAGAGTGCTAAATTTGCTAATGTAAGCGATTGGAGACAAACATGACCAAAATAGTTGCATTTAGCGACAAATCTCGCCGGGCACTAGAACGCGGCGTCAATCAACTCGCCGATGCTGTCCGCATCACCTTGGGCCCGAAAGGCCGGAACGTCCTATTGGAAAAGAAATACGGCAGTCCCCAAATTGTTAACGACGGTATCACCGTTGCTAGGGAGATCGAACTCGAAGACCCCCTGGAAAATGCTGGCGCTCGCTTAATTCAAGAAGTCGCCTCCAAAACTAAAGATATCGCAGGCGACGGCACAACAACCGCAACGGTTATAGCTCAATCCCTCATTCGCGAAGGTTTGAAGAATGTCGCAGCAGGCGCAAACCCAGTCGCGCTGCGCCGGGGTATTGAAAAAACGATCGCCCACTTGGTGCTGGAAATCGAGAAATTGGCCAAACCCGTCGAAGGAAGCGCCATTGCTCAAGTCGCCACTGTCTCCGCCGGTAACGACGAAGAAGTCGGCGCCATGATTGCCCAAGCAATGGAAAAAGTCACGAAAGACGGCGTAATTACTGTTGAAGAGTCAAAATCTCTGACAACGGAATTGGAAGTTGTCGAAGGGATGCAGTACGATCGCGGATATCTTTCTCCGTATTTCGTCACTAACGGCGATCGCATGGAAGTTGAGTACGAAAACGCTCGCATCCTGATTACCGACAAAAAAATTAGCTCTATTCAAGAACTAATTCCAGTTCTCGAAAAAATCGCCCGCACAGGTCAACCGCTGCTAATTATCGCCGAAGATATTGAAGGCGAAGCTTTGGCAACTCTGGTAGTCAACAAAGCCCGCGGCGTATTGAACATCGCAGCAACGAAATCTCCAGGTTTTGGGGAGCGGCGCAAAGCTATGCTTCAAGATATCGCCGTGCTCACAGGCGGTCAACTGATTTCTGAAGAAGTCGGACTCAGCATCGATACCGCAACCCTAGAAATGCTCGGTACCGCCCGCAAAATTACGATCGACAAAGAAAACACGATCATTGTTGCTGGCGAAGAACACAAAGCTGACGTGCTAAAACGGATCGAGCAAATCCGCAAGCAGCTAGAAGCGACGGATTCCGACTACGACAAGGAAAAGCTAACCGAACGCATCGCCAAACTCGCCGGCGGCATCGCTGTAATTAAAGTCGGCGCAGCTACCGAAACCGAGCTCAAAGACCGTAAACTGCGTATTGAAGACGCTCTGAACGCTACTAAAGCTGCTGTGGAAGAAGGTATCGTTGCCGGAGGTGGCACGACCCTAATTCACCTGATTACAAAAATAGATGCGATCGCACATACTTTGGACACCGAAGAACAAGTAGGCGCTGACTTGGTGAAGAAAGCTTTGGAAGCACCTTTGCGTCAAATCGCTGATAATGCCGGCGTTGAAGGTTCCATCGTCATCGAACGAGTGCGGGCGAGCGAGTTCAACATTGGCTACAACGCTCTCACCGACGTGTACGAAGATATGATTGCCGCCGGGATTATTGACCCGGCCAAGGTGGTGCGATCGGCTTTGCAAAATGCCGGTTCCATCGCTGGTATGGTGCTGACCACTGAAGCTGTGATTGTCGAAAAACCCGAGAAGAAAAAAGCCGGCGGCGACATGGGCGACATGGGCGGCATGGGCGGCATGGGCGGCATGGGCGGCATGGGCGGCATGGGCGGCATGGGCGGCATGGGCGGCATGGGCATGATGTAGTCTTCAGCCATTTGTTTGTAGTCTGTAGAGTGCGCTATGGATGTAAACAAGCGCATCTTATGTACTACCCGTCTAGTGTTTGACGATTAAGGCAGCTTCTCCCCCGGCATCCCCTGATAGTCCGGGGGGACTTGAAGCTATCCAAGTCTCCTTCTTAAGGGAGATGCAATGGGGCTCGACATTAAGCTATAAGCGATAGTTCTCAGGGATTTTAAGCTGAAGTTGCCACCTATGCAGTGCGCGCCCTCTCGGTCAACTAAAATCCTTCCCAGAAACCGCGTCTCCCCCTCTCCCCCGATCCTTCAAGACGACGGAGTTACATTGTTGCTGTGCAAGTCTTGAGGAGATTGAAACAGAGTTTCGAGATAAACTCTCGCAGCTTGGCGATAACTGCGCGAAGCTTCAGGCGTACCGCTATCGGCATTCTGCAACAAAAACAGCGACAGGGCCGCGCAAAATACTCGGTCTAGATCCCATTCGGGATGGGTTTCCAGGTAAGTTTTGAGAGAATCGTGCAGCGTTTCGGGAATTTCAGCAAAAATACTGACTGTTGGGTTCATCATTTTTTTTAGTCTCGCTAATAAATTGAAAACAGAACCCCCCCTTCGGCCGGATACAGGTGCAGGCACAGCCGAAATCAGAGCGCTTTTTTTTAGGTCGGTCGCATCATTGTGCGCTATGAGGGGGTGGGTTTGTCAATGTTGCAAAATATTACAAAGTCCTTTAGATAAAAAAAAGGTTTACCAAATAATAAGCTTTCCAGGGCATTTATTGTTACATATCTTTATGTGTTGGGGGGGTTTATGAGGAATTAGGCAGCAACTTAAGGAAATCCCCAATTCCGCAGCAAGATGCTACCGTGCCGTTAATTTCTGTGGAAAACTTTGTCGGATCTGTGGAAAACCTCAGACTTGCCTGTGGAAACGCTGTGGAATGTTTAGGGAAAAGTCAGGGAAAAAATAAGAATTGCAAAGGGCATGGGCCATGGGCATGGGACATGGGGCATGGGTAGCAATTAACAAATGAATAACAAATGACTAATGACTGCTGACTACTGATTGCTGACTAATGACTTCCTAAGTGCCACTCTGCCACTTTTTGGCCGATGGTTGCCAATTCTGTCGGTGGCATTTTGTCGAGATTGGCTAAGATAAAGCTCCTGGGATCGATCGACTGAAGTTTTTCCCGGTGGCGCGCTAGGAAATCCCTGTAGGGAAGATCCATCATCGGTGCGGTTGATAGCAGCTTGGTTCTGCCAAAGTTGATCGCCTAATATCCAAACGCCAAAAGTTATCTTTTACTTTTCATGAGGGCTGGTCGTTTATTCAGAAAAATTAATGGGCTGAAAAATCACAAATCCCAACTCATAATTTATCCGCTGGTGGCGAGAACGTACTAGAGCATAACATTGATTTCCAAAGATAGGGACACCGACCAGCAAATTTAAATTTTATGTCGGTGTATCCTTCAGATGTTAATAACTTGGTCAGCGTCTCTACTGAAAAAAATTTAATGTGACCGTTATCCCAAAGAACGGTAAAATGTTTATCTAGTTTGCCAGAAACCGCTAAAGCCAGATTTTTTAAATAGCCGTGATAGGGTGTGGAAATAATTAGTCTTCCTCCCGGATTGAGGCATCTTTTGGCAGTTCTTGCTAGTTCTTTAGGATAAAGCAAATGTTCGATTACTTCAATAGCTAAGACAACATCAAATGAGTTCAGAATATCGGTATTTGGGAGGTCGTAAATATCTGCTTGGATAAACTGACAATCGGGGAAACTTTGACGGGAGATGGCAATTCCGGGCGCAGAAGTGTCAACGCCGACAACTTCGCAGCCGTGCTCTGCGATAACGTGACTGAGGCTGCCATTGCCACAGCCGAGATCCAAAACTCGGAGTTTTGTCTTGCTGGTCTGCTGAAGTGCCGCCAGCATTTCTAATAGGGGAGATATCAAATAAGTGTGATGATATCTCGGGCGGTTGTTTGTGTAATAATACGTATAATTGCTAAAGTTTTTTTTCATCGATTAAGCTATGGAGATTATTGCCGAGACCGCGAATTTACGGAGCGTGGGTACACTGTTTGCACCAAGGTTCCCCACATTAGGGTTGTCAAAGTCGATCGGCAGGTCGATCGTCTCATTCTTTTTGTTTGATCGGTGAATTTTGTCACCGAATCAACCGGATGGCAAAAGAAATCTTTCACAGGGTGCAAAATCTTGCATCACCCATCTCTGGCCCATCTCTCGAAGGCATTCGGAAAAAAAAAGTCCGATCGAGCAAGAATTCTCTCTGTACACTAGCCGGAAACCGAACTTTTTGCCTGTTAATTTGGGGCGAGTGCATCGATGCGATTCTAGCTTCAAGCAACTGCGGTATGTCCACCCGACGCTTTTTGCAGCCTTAAAAATTGGCCCAGGGGCGATCGGATGCCAGTCGCTCCGAGAATTGAGAAGGGAAGTGTGACCGAAATCACAGGCATTTGCCAAATAAATTGCTGAGCATCTTTGGGCCCACACACTTAGAATCGAGATTACTACAGTGGCTTCTATAATTGTGTTTAAATGTTGTTCTGAAGCTGTGTTGTCCAGTCAGCAGAGCACCCTAGACAGATTCATGCTTTCGGTCTGGTTTATTTCACTTTAATGGTCGCTGTTGGGTGTTGCACCTTAATTTAGATATTTCCTATGGTTAAGTTAGGTCAATCCTCCTTTCGCCGTATTTTACTGTCGCGGATTTTGTTGCTCAGCGTACCTGTTCTACTGGTGGGGGAGTATGTTACCTATCGCAAGGCACGCTCGACGCTTCTGGAAACTGCTCGTCAAAACTTGACAGAAAGTGCAGTCAGAAAAGCAGAAACTATTGAACAGTGGGCGAAATCGCTGAAGTCGAATCTGATCGGCGCTTCGGAAAGCTCGATGTTGCAGTCGGTAAATCCGAAGGATTATCAAAAGTTTATCGCCCAATTAGGGCAGCGGTTGCCAGCGCAGGTTGATTGCTTGCAATTGACTAATTTAAAGACAAATCAAGTGATAGCAAGCACTTGCGGGCAGCAGCCGATTCAGTCGCTGCCGGCAAAATTTTGGCCGCCCGTACAGCAGCAGCAAACGCTGCTGGACGACAAGAGCGTTTACATCAGCCTGTCCTTGCCTCAGCAGCGACAGGGGACAGCAAACGATCGGAAGGGGGCTTTGGGGGCTGAGGATTTTCCAGATGCGGGTAAAGAAGGCAGCGATAGCCAAGCGAGTTTGGTGTTGAGCGCTCCTGTTTACATTCGTCGGGGCAATACCCTGCAGTTGAGTTATGCTTTGAGTTTGCAGTCGGCATTGCCTGTGCAAACCAGCGCTCCCAAGGGTTCTTTAGCCGGCTATACGGTGGCGATCGACCAAGATGGGACGATTTTGGCGCACCCGAATATCAACCGCGTGGGCCGCAATATCGCCCAAGAGGCAGATGCCGATCGACTAAAAAGTATTGTCAAAAGGGCGATCGCAGGCGGAACAGCTTTTCTCCATCTATTTTCCTTTGAAAGAAATGGTGTAGAGTTGCTAGCAGGATACGCCGCTATCCCGAGTCCTTCAACTACACAGGAGAACAGCAAGTGGATTATTTTAGCTGTCTCTCGTTTAGATTACGCTCTGTCAGGTTTGGAAGAGATTCAGCAAGTTTTATTTAATTTAATTGTAGGCTTGGTTGCTGCTAGTATCATCGCGACTTTATATCTGTCTCGCGACTTGGCGCGTCCTGTGGAAAAACTAAGAGACTACGCGATGAAAGTAGATACGGAAGCGTCGCAGACAGTGCCCCAAGATTTCCAAATTAGGGAATTTAATCAACTATCAGAAGCACTCAACAGCATGGTGCAGCGCCTCAGATCCTGGGCGAAAGAATTGGAAGTCGCAACCAAAGAAGCGCAAGTTGCCAATCAATTAAAAAATGAATTTTTGGGGAATATTTCTCACGAATTGAGAACGCCACTCAACGGGATTATTGGTTTTATTCAAATTGTGCGGGACGGCTACTGCGATGACCGAGATGAAGAAATGGAATTTTTACAGCGGGCCCACGACTCGTCAATGCAATTGCTCAATATCATTAATGATATTTTGGACATTGCTAAAATAGAATCCGGCACGTTCTCGATGATGTTAGAAGTAGTTGACATTACTCAGGTACTTGAAGACGCGATTGAGTTGCAAGCGACTCAAATAGAGGAAAAAGGCTTGAAGTTAAGTTTGCCACAGCCTCACGATCCGATTATTGTTCATGCCGATCCAGAGAAGCTAAAACAGGTGTTTTTAAATGTTTTGAGCAATGCCGTTAAGTTTACAGAATCGGGCAGCATTAATATATCTGTGCGGCTAGAATCGAGGAATAATTCTGGTAGTTTTAACGGCAGTGGGGAAAGTACGACGGGTCCCAGCGGTCAAAGCGATTGGGTGGTGGTGACAATTAAAGATACGGGAATTGGTATTGATCCCGAGCACCAGCAGAAATTGTTTCAACCTTTTGTGATGGCTGATGGTTCTACAACTCGCAGGTTTGGCGGTAACGGTTTGGGCTTGGCTATCTCGCGAAGGATAATGGAATCTATGATCGGAAGCATTACCCTGCACAGCGCGGGCGTGAATCAAGGTACTACGGTGATGATTTCTTTGCCTGTCAATCAGCAGTCAAGTTTTTATTTTCACAGCCCGGACTTAGTAACGGAAAAGGGAAATTTCAAAAGTTGAGGAGTAATTTTCCCAATCTAAAATCTAAAATCTAAAATGGTATTAGGGGCTGTCCGCCGAGTTCGAGGGATTTGCTCAAAGTGCTGAGAATGCGGATTAATTCGACGGAGGCCGCGCCCGAAGAGGTAAGACAGGGGGTATTTGTTTGCACGCAGTTGAGGAAGCGATCGCACACTCGCCTCAGCGGTTCTACTTGTTCTAAACTCAACACTTCGCGGTGTCTGATGCTTGTTGGCTGCGGCGCGATCCTCTTCGTTGGCGTAGCCCCCGTAGGGGCGGGCTTCGCTAACGCACTTTCAAAAGAGTTATTCTCTTCGCCTCCCCAATCAGGATTGCCACGCTGCACAATCAGGGGAGTTTCTGGCGACATTTCATCAAAAATCAAGGTTCCCAAACTCCCAACAACTGTTAAGCGCCGTTGTTTGTCGGGATTTAGCCAGCACAGATGAATAAATGCTTGAAATCCGTCGGGATAGGTAAGCGTTACCCAAACTAAATCTGCTAGTTTTTCGGCAGGATTAATAGTCAACGGTACAGGAGCAAATTGATTTTCAATTTCTGCTGCTTCTTGATTTATTCCTTCTTCCCTCTTCCTTATTCCTTCTTCCTCCTTCCTTCTTCCTCCTTCCTTATTCCTTCTTCCCTCTTCCTTCTTCCCTCTTCCTTCTTCCTTCTTCCTTCTTCCTTCTTCCTTCGGAAATACAGTACCCATCGCCCTTACTTCAATTGGCGTTTGTTCCAGCCAAGTATTGAAAATAGCGATATCGTGAACGGCCAAGTCCCAAAGGGCATCAACGTCATGGCGCACGGGTTCAAAATGGGTGCGCTGGGCGTAACCGTAGCGCAATTTTCCGAGTTGATGCTGTTGAATAATTCTTTGGCCTCGATCGACTGCTGGATGAAACAGATAAGTGTGGTCAACGAAGAGTTGCCGCTGCTGTTTTTCGGCTAATTGGCAGAGTTCTATGGCTTCAGTGAGGTTGAGGGCGAGGGGTTTTTCTGCTAAGACGTGGTAGCCTTGTTGCAGCGCTGCTGCTGCGAGGGTGTAGTGTGTGGAAGCAGGAGTAGCGATCGCCACAGCTTGCAGTCCCGGCAAGGCTTGCACTTGAGACCAATCGGTAGCTAGAATCACCGAGGCATCAAGATTAAACTGTTTTTGAACGGTCGCCAATGAATCTCGATTCGGGTCTACCACCGCTAAAACTTCGCTGTTGGGATGTTCCAGAAAGTTGCGAATTAAGTTAACTCCCCAGCGACCTGCACCCAATACAGCTATTCCGATTTTCATTGATTATAATTTCAAAAATCGCACAGGAATTATAGCATATTTTGTTATTATTATCTATGTTTCAACTCAAAAAAATCACTGTTGACTGACTACTGACTATTAACTAATTTATTAAAAGCTGCCTGAGCCGCTGCTTGTTCGGCCGCTTTGATCGATCGACCTTTTCCCTCTGCTACCAACTTTCCCTGAATGAGAACTTCTGCAGTAAAACGATCCTCTCCGCCCTGCACTGTCCCGGTTTCTTGGACGCTATATTTGGGCAAAGTTTTGTATTTGCCTTGAGTCAACTCTTGGAGAGCAGCTTTGTAGTTTTGGCGAGCAGGATCACTGCGGATTTCTGTTGCTAAGCGTTGAAAGTGAGAATCTAGCCAAGGGCGAATTAATTCTAAGCTCTGGGTACTCAAATAAAGCGCAGCCAGTACCGCTTCCAAAGCATCTGCCAGCCGAGGCTCAGCGCCTGTTTTGTCCGAGGCGGCACTGCTGGAAACAATTAAATAGCGATCGAACCCGTAACTTTCAGCGATTTTAGCAAGAATGCGATCGCTCACCAATATCGATCGAATAGCAGCAAATTCCCCCACTGTACAGTCGGGATAAATCTCAAACAACAATTCCGACGCCGCCAGCCGGACAACTGCATCCCCGACAAACTCTAGTTGCTCGTAATTTGCCTTAGCTGACGCGCTCGCATGAGTCAAAGCTAAATCGAGGAGATGCCATTTTATCGCATCATTCTTTGGCAGTCCCAATTTTTGAATTAATGTTTCAAGTTGCTTTTGGCGACCCGGATAAATCATACCATTTTAGATTTTAGATTTTAGATTTTAGATTTTATAATTAATTGCGGATGACGGATGACTATCCGGGCTGGGAGCTTGTCTAAAGTTGCATATTTCTTTGAAAAATGTCTCAAATTCATATCACTAAAAAGCTTTTTATTAAAAAACTAAATAGTCCTTCGGGTGCTTATATTCCGCTCTGTCAAGGTGGTGACTAAGTGCCTCAAACGCTGGAAATCTCTGCTTCTGGCGATCGATAAATGTTCTTTACTTGATAGATTATTAGCAATAAATAACATATCAAGAATAAAGCTCAACGGTTACGATGACGCAAACACCTTAACTACACCTTGACCAATCTGCCCCTAAGCACCTTACCAAAATTTGGGTGGGGAAAAAGTCGGACATAAGCCGGGTTCTGTTCTCTCAACTGCAAGCAGTTTTCGAGGGCAGTTATCTATCTGGGGCGCCTGTTACCAGACGCCTCAAGCGGTACCAAAAAACGGAACTGGTAAAAAACCAACCATAGTTCCTCCGACCTTGCTCCCAACTGGGGTTTACCGAGCCAGCACCTCTCGATGCTGCTGGTGCGCTCTTACCGCACCTTTGCACCCTTACCAAATTAGTTTTTGCTTCCCAGTCAAAAATCCTCAGTTACTTACTAATGACCAATGACTGCTGACTAATGACTAATTGGCGGTATCTTTCTGTGGCACTATCCTCACGATCGCTCGCACTGGGCGTTACCCAGCAAGTTTGGTTTTTCGGGAGCCCGGACTTTCCTCAGACAAGCTTTCGCTAATCCGCAACCGCCTGCGCCTACTTTTTCCCCAGATTTATTGTACGCGATCGTTCGTCAATCAATTTGGGATTTGAGATAGAGGATTTTAACTTGTCGCCCGCTTAATTTGGACATTTGTGTTTATTCAAACTCTTGTACGGTCGGCCCGAAAGCCCGCCCAACAATTAAATTGCCATGCAAATCCCCTTAAATTCACTCACGGATGAATCAGGGGGCTGAAAAGTTGGGAATTATGATGCAAGGATTTATGGCACGGATTCCACTAGGGGCAGGAAACCTTTTTACCTAACATAATTTTTAATTATTCAATCTTCAATCCCAAATCTCAAATCTTCAATTCAGTTACTTTAATGAGTCATCTTTGATAGTAGAAAAATTATCAAACCAGCCACGCCGCCAGAAGAAGTAAACTAAACCAGAGGCAATCGCTAGCATAGTTGCCCAACAAAGCGGATAGCCAAAATACCAATTTAGTTCCGGCATATTCCAGGGCGATTTCTCTGTATTGAAATTCATCCCGTATACTCCCGCAACAAAAGTTAGAGGAATAAATATACTCGAAATCACCGTCAGCAACTTCATGATTTCATTCATTTTATTACCAACCGAAGACAAGTAAACATCCATCAAACCCGAAGACAACTCTCGATAGGTTTCGACCATATCCATCACCTGCACCGTGTGATCGTAACAGTCGCGCAGGTAAATTCGCACTTCGGGACTAATCAAATCACTGCCATCTCGAATCAAAACATTAATTGCATCCCGCTGCGGCCAGATGGCGCGCCGCAGAGTCAGCAATTCTCGCCGGATTTTATAGATTTTTTCTAGGGTTTTGCGGGTAGGGTGCACCACCACTTCATCCTCTAGTTCTTCAATGCGCTCTCCGTACATTTCTAATACTGGGAAGAATCCATCTATTATCGAATCTAACAGAGTATAAGCCAGATAATCTGCTCCATGTTTGCGAATCATTCCTTGTCCTTTACGAATGCGATCGCGCACGGGACCAAAACAATCATAGTCCGGTTCTTCCTGAACAGTTAGCAGGTAATGCTTGCCCAAAATCAAACTTACTTGTTCTTTATGAAAAGTCTCTAATTCTGGATGGAGCATCACCATCCAAGCAATGATTAAAATGTGTTCTTCATAGTCTACTACTTTCGGTCGCTGGGGAACATTAACTACATCTTCCTGAGCCATTAGGTGTAAATTAAACACTTCGCCCATTTGTCGCCAAGTTTCTTTGTTTCCCAATCCCAACATATCAACCCAAGAAACAGATGCTGTATCTAAATACGCAGCAGCTTCTTGAGGATTTGCCAAGTGGGCGCGAGTTGCGGCTGTTTCGCCATAGTCAATTAATACAATCTCCGGAGGCGGCGCATCGGGTTCTAAGTCGAGAGTTCCCGGCGGAGCCCCCGGATCGTCATAAAAATAGTCAACATAGGAATCATCATCATCATCATCATCTTCTTCTTTAATTTGTTTTGCAACGGGACTAGAAGTATGTATGCTTTTGTATACCATGCTAATATTCCTAAGTTTAGAACCTTTAATTAGATTATCATTTTTCTGGTGCAACTACCAATTACCAATGACTCTTTACCTCTGCCGAATTGGAATCTCGATCGCAAATTCAGTTCCCTCTCCCGGCGCGGAAATGCACTGCAGCGTCCCTCCGTGTCTTTCCACCACAATCTGATAGGAGATAGACAGTCCCAAGCCTGTACCTTTGCCTACTGGTTTAGTAGTAAAAAACGGGTCAAATACCCGACATTTAACAGACTCTGCCATTCCACACCCGTTATCGGAAATTACGATCGCCACCCGATTGTTCTCCAGCACCTCCGTACGAATCCGAATCCACGGCAATGTGTCGCAAGTTAAAGGTAAACTAGCAAAATCTTGCCCTTCCTCTTCCGAATAACTCGCCAATTCCAACTTCCTATTCCTGACATCCGCTAAAGCATCAATAGCATTATTTAAAATATTCATAAACACTTGATTTAACTGTCCCACGTAGCACTGTATCGGCGGCAATTCCCCATATTCTTTAACTATTTGAATAGGACGATTCCTGCCATTTTCTTTAATCTTGTGTTGCAAAATTAACAGAGCGCTGTCTATTCCCTCGTGAATATTAACACGTTTAATATCTGATTCTTCCAGGCGCGAAAAATTACGCAAAGACACAACTATTTGGCGAATTCGCTCGGCTCCGGTTTGAATGGAAGTCAGCAGATGCGGGAAATCCTCTTTCATGAATTCCAGTTCTATTTCTTCTGCCAAATCTTGGATAACAGCAATAGGTTCCGGGTAGTGTGCTTGGTACAAACTGCACAGTTCCAGCAAGTTATTGGCATACTCACTAGCGTAAGTAATATTACCGTAAATAAAACTGACAGGATTATTGATTTCGTGAGCAATTCCCGCCACTAGCTGTCCCAAACCCGACATTTTTTCCGCTTGAATTAGTTGAGCTTGAGTCCGGCCTAATTGTTTCAATGTTTGCTCTAGCTGGCGATTTTTATGTTTTAATTGAGCTTCGGCTTCTTTGCGCTTGGTAATATTGCGGGCTAGAATAATAATCTGATCGGAATTAAACGGCAACAGTCGGGCTTCATAAGTTTTTTCTCCATCCGCCATGGAAAGCGAATATTCTATATCAATTGAATTTCTTGTTTCAGAAATTTCAAAGATTGCTTGGGAAAATTGGCTGGCGACATTGTGTGGCAATATGTCTGTCATTCGTTGGCCAAGAAAATGTTCGGGAGGTACGTATAGATTCGAGGAAGTTCCTGACA
The DNA here is from genome assembly GCF_036701115.1 of Microcoleus sp. Pol1C5. Taxonomy (NCBI): domain Bacteria; kingdom Bacillati; phylum Cyanobacteriota; class Cyanophyceae; order Oscillatoriales; family Microcoleaceae; genus Microcoleus; species Microcoleus sp. Pol1C5. Next base: position 14,758 of record NZ_JAUBQE010000058.1, read on the forward strand.
AATAATCCACAATTATACCGTCAGCATCTAGTCGAAAATACAAATCAGGCAAAGCGCGAAAAACTGCTTCTAACTCTAAAGTTTTTTGGCGCAATGCTTCCTCGGCGTAGTACCGATCGCTAATATCAAAAATCACCCCATCCAAATAGCAGACGTTTCCATCTGCGTCGAACACAGGAGAACCTTTATCCCACACCCATTTAACCGTGCCGTCTGCTGCTAGCAAGCGATATTCCAAGTTATAAGACTCTTTCTTTTCTATACCTTGCCGAATAGTTGCTTCTACTTTTGCCAAATCTTCCGGGTAAATAATACTAGCAAAAGTCCGGCCTCTCCTGTCCAAACGCAAAATAAAATCTGCCGCAGGGTAGCCGATTAATAAGTAAACGGCATCGCTAATAAAATTAGTCGAAAAATCGCACCTCCAGCGATAAACCACTCCGGGAATATTAGCTACCAAAGACCTAAATCTTAATTCACTTCTACGCAAAGCTGCTTCCGATTCATGTCGTTCTGTAATATCGTGAGCGAAAGCTAGCACTGCAAATACATTACCTTCAGCGTCGCGCAGGGGAAGTTTTTGGGTATCAAAAATATGTACTGAACCGTCAGCAATAGTTGCCGGATCGCAGGCATTGTGGATGATTTCGCCGGCCAGTACAGCAGAGTCGTCTGTGCGGAAGCCTCGGATATTTTTGACCGCATTCCCAAACACGAGATCTTCAGAAAATCCTAATTCTAAATCGGATTTGCAAATTATTTCTTCGACTGTTTTGCCGATCGCTTGAGCGAAACTCCTGTTTGCCAAAATATAGCGAAAATTTTTGTCTTTGGCAAAAATCCAGTCGCTGGTTTTGTCTATTACTGTGCGTAGGAGTTGTTCGGAACGTTCGGTTTTTTCCAAAGACGCTTGCAGTTCTAGTTCTAGGCACTTGCGAGCAGTAATATTTTCAAAAGCAACACCGACGCAGTTGTTGGGTAATGGAAAAGCTTTAATAGAAAAAGCGCGAGTTATTCGACCCCCTTCATCGCAGTCAATATCTTCAAGTTCTACGGCTTGCTGGGTGCGAATTACCGCAGCAAATGCTTGGGGAATGTTTTTCGATCGCAGATGGGGAAAAATCTCGTCGATTGTCATTCCCAAAACATCCGCCATTTCTAATCCGGTAAATAGGGTAGCTGCAGGATTTGAGGCGATCGCCCTGAGAGTGCTGTCATCGTCTATATTTTCTAAATGGTAGACGTACAAACCAATCTGCATATTCTCCACAATTTGGTCGTAGAGGCGCACGCTTTCGTCTACCTGCCTGCGTTCGGTAATATCTTCAGTAATCCCCAAAACGTACTGAGGACGGCCTGCGGCGTCGAGAATTGGCACTTTGCGGGTGTGCAGTATTCTCATACCTTTGTGGCGAGTTTGGATCGGCTCTTCGGCTATGTCTTTAACAGTAGATTGGTTATGATCGCCGGTCAATATTTCTCTGTCTTGAGCAGTAAAAACATCAGCTTGTTCTTTGGGGTAAATATCGTAGTCATTTTTGCCGATCGCCTCTTGAGAGGTAACACCTGCGATCGTTTCTCCCGCTTTATTCCACAGCACAAATTTCAGCGAAGAAGCATCTTTAGCAAAAACTCCCACCGGCAGATTTTCTACTACGGAATTGAGGAAGCCTCTAGCTGATTTTAATTCAGCTTCTGCACGCTTGCGTTCGATGCCTAAAGCGATGACATCGGCAACCGACGCTAAAGTTTCCTGAAAGGGTGCTGTCAGGGGCTGGCGGCTGATAATTACCATGACTCCCACCAGCCGTTCTTCGACTATCAAAGGATAGCCGGCGAAGGTGAGAATTTGCTTAGGTATTGGGCAATTTGTCGGCTTTTGGCTGGTGTTGATAATTGCTACTTCGGAACTGTGTGGCGGTGTTGCTTTCGGGGATTCTTCATCTGAGAGTCCAAAATTATTCAGTTCAAATCCGCAGTCAAATTCCGGTTTTTGCTGTTTGGCGATCGAGTTAACCTTACTTTCAATAAACCTAGCCCGATCGTCTGTGCGGCTGTATATTCCAGAGGCTGCTTGCAATTGCCAAAGATTATGTTGAGAGTTGAAAGTCCAAATTTCAGCAGAAGCGACATCAAGATTCCGCACCATTGCCTCGCAGCAGGGAAGCAGGATATCTTGAGGGTGTTTGGTGAGGGCAATACCCACATCGGCTACCATTGCTGTCAGGCGAGAAGCTTGGGCTTTTTCTGCTTCCAATCGTTTGCGATCGGTGATATCTTCCACCAAAGAAAGCACGGTAAAAGTGTCGCCACTGCGAATAATTGAGTTGAACCAGCGACACCAAATCACCTGTCCGCTTTTAGTATAGTTGCGGTTAATTGAAGTATTGCCGTTGCCGGTGGCTAGTTCAAGCTCGATCGCGCTTATAGCCTCTCTATCTTCCTCGCAAACCAAAGCCAAATCGCCGAACTGCTTGCCCATCATCTCATCGGATGTCCAGCCAAAGATTTCCTCGGCCCGTTTCGACCACTGAACGATGCGAAAATCTTCATCCCAGCCCACCATTGCCAGCGGACTGTTAGCTGCATTCAACCACAGTAAATGGTTCGATCTGCGTAACTGTTGAGTTTTCTGCTGCTGCCAGCGGTAGTGCCTGGTGATATCTCTACCAACGCCGAAAACCCGCATCTGGTTGCTAGAGGCATCCACCGCTGGCGTGTAAGCCGTTTCGTAAATTTTAATCCCGCCGTCTGCCGCCGTCACCTCATGAATTGCCAGCCGTTTTTTCCCGGTTATAAATACTTGTTGCAGGCAAGAATCAATCTGCAAGATTATATTTTTTACCGCAGGATTATTAGGATATAATTTCAATAATTCCTGATTAGTTTTGTTGACTATTTCAGCAGGATCTAATCCCATCCAAGCCGCAGCAATAGGATTGATCGATAAATAATTTTGCTGTCGATCGCACTCTAGGAAAGCATCAACAGAGTTAGAGAAAAAAGACTGAAACGAGTTGATAACTTCCTGCATGGGTATTTTTTCATGAGAAAAGCTTAGTATTATGAAAACCTCGTGTCTTTAGACTCATATGTTGCACCATTTTCAATAAGCTTTTATGAGCCGACAGGATGCCCACCCCACAAGAAATTAACTCTTTGTGGAACAGGGCGGAAAGCCTGTTCTTGAGAATTGTGCAAGATGTGAGTAGAGTGATCGAGGTAGCACGCATCAGGCAGTTTTCACCGCATTGAATATTGATTATTCCTACACGGGGCTACTTGGTCGCTTGGTACTTTTACGATTTATTTTCAACGGAACAATTACCGTTTCCAATATTTCACCCGCGATCGCATAGCAGCTTGGGCTTACACCCATATTTTTGATAATCTAATCAGTTAAGACGATAGCGAGTCAACTCTCTCTTTTGATTAGGGCATAAAGCCCAATCTCTTCAGAGCGGGGTGGTGACTTGCTTAAGCTCTAAAATTTGCCTAAAGTTAGTTTAACCCACTCAAATCTTTTTGGGCACTGTACTGCTGCGTTACTGCTGCCTTTCCCGGTGCAATTTTTGGCGCTGTTCCCTATAATACAAAAATTTTAAATAAATAGTATATTTGGAAATATAGCTTAATTACAGCAGATGCTCTTTTTTTAAACCAGACCCAGCGGATAAAAAAGTGAGATCGAGAGACGGGGAGACGGGGAGGTGGGTTAATCCACAACCTACGAGAAAAATGCTTAAGAAATGCCCGACAGCTTACCGATTCCCAATTCCCAATTCCCGATTCCCAATTCCCAATTCGGTAATCTGAAAGCGGTTTGGCAGTACGCCCAGCAAAGAACGCAAGCCGTGCAAAGCCATGTAACATAAAGATTGCGATATTTTTCTATGTAATATGGAACTATTAGATACCTTGATTGTGGGTGCGGGTATTAGCGGTTTGAGTTTGGCGCACGCACTTCACAAGGAAGCAACGAGTGCACCGCCACTGAAGATTTTAGTCGCTGAGAGTCAGGGACGTGTGGGCGGGAACATCACCACTGTGACAGCCGAAGGGTTTCTCTGGGAGGAGGGCCCGAACAGTTTTTCGCCGACGCCAGAATTGATGAAGTTGGCTGTGGATGTGGGATTGAAGCAGGAGTTGATTTTTGCCGATCGCAAATTGCCTCGTTATGTTTATTGGCAAAAAAAGCTGCAACCGGTGCCGATGACTCCACCGGCGATGATTCAGTCTCAGTTACTGAGTTTTCCGGGAAAACTGCGGGCGTTGTTCGGGGCTTTGGGCTTTGTCGGACCGGCAATGGGGGATCGACTTTCGCAGCAGGGTGACGAAGAAACTGTTTCTCAATTTTTCCGCCGTCATCTGGGGACGGAAGTGATGCAGCGGTTGGTGGAACCTTTTGTTTCTGGGGTTTATGCCGGCGATCCGCAACAACTTAGCGCGGCGGCGGCTTTTGACCGGGTAGCAAAGATGGCTGATGTGGGTGGCGGGCTGGTGGCGGGGGCGCTGCTTTCTGCTAGGAAAAGACCGAAGAAATTGCCTGCAGACCCGAATGTTCCTAAGACTAGACCGGGGGAGTTGGGTTCGTTTAAACAGGGGTTGAAGGCTTTGCCAGAGGCGATCGCTGCTCAATTGGGCGATCGAGTGAAACTCAACTGGCATCTGACTCGCCTCCAGCGTACAGAACGCGAAACTTACATTGCTGTATTCTCGACGCCCGACGGACAGCAGGAAGTTGAAGCGCGCACCGTGGTTTTGACAACGCCCGCTTACGTTACAGCCGATTTGTTGCAGCCTCTGCAACCGCAAGTTAGCAGTGCTTTACAAGCTTTTACTTATCCTACGGTTGCCTGCGTCGTACTAGCATATCCGCAGTCAGATGTCAAGGAAAAATTAGTAGGTTTTGGAAATTTAATTCCGAGGGGGCAGGGAATTCGCACTCTGGGGACGATTTGGACATCGAGTTTATTTGCCGCTCGTACGCCTGCGGGCTGGCACACTCTCACCAGTTTCATCGGCGGCGCAACCGACTCGGAAATTGGCAATCTCGACTCAGAACAAATCGTTCGGGAGGTGCACCGAGATTTGTCTCGGATTTTGCTGAAACCAGATGTGCCACAGCCCAAAGTTTTAGCGGTGAATGTGTGGAAGCGGGCGATTCCTCAGTACAATTTGGGTCATTTCGATCGCGTGCAACAAATTGATGAGGGCTTAAAATCTTTGCCTGGGGTATTTTTGTGCAGCAACTACATCGGCGGAGTGGCTTTGGGAGATTGCGTGCGAAGGGGTTTTGAGCGTGCACGAGAGGTGGGTGAGTATTTGCAGAACAAACAATCAGATACTCGATCGATCTGAATTATTGTGTGGGGAGGGCGGGTTTACCAATATCGAGTATGTTAATCCGAGATATTGGTGAACCCCCGCCTACAGCCTTCTGCCTTCATATCCGCTGCCCAATGCCGAATGTTACTAGGTTGTGGGTTCAAACTTGTAACCCACCCCCCTAACGGTTTGAATCATCGAAATTTGAGTGGCATCTGGTTCAATTTTGCGGCGAATTTGACCTATATGGACATCCACCACGCGATCGGCTCCTACATACTCGTAGTCCCACACTTCATGCAGCAATTCCGATCGCCTCCACACGCGACCGGGTTTGCTGGCCAAACAGTACAGCAGATCGAATTCTAAAGCAGTCAAAGCAACTATCTGACTGCCGATAATTACCTCGCGGCGAACCGGATCTATTAGTAGCTCTCCAAAAGTAAGAGTTTGTTGTTCGGCGGGAGTAACAATGCGTTTGCGCTTCAAAATTGCTGCAACGCGAGCTCCAATCTCTACAAGACTAAAAGGTTTAGTAATGTAGTCGTCAGCACCTTCGGCAAACCCTTTCATTTTGTCAGCTTCATCGGTTCGGGCAGTCAGCATCAACACAAACACGCCCGTGCGTCTTTGCATTTCTTGACACAGTTTGTAGCCAGTTGTATCAGGTAAATTTACATCTAGAACTACTAAGTCAGGATTGAGTTGCTCAAATAATTCCAGACCAGTCTGACCGTCCTCGCCAGACTCAACTTGATAACCTTGCTGGCTCAAAAAACGGTGAATTAAATTTCGGATTGCCGGGTCGTCATCAACCACAAGGATTTTTACAGGGGCCATGACCACAAGTTTGCTTGAAGAATTAGGCAAGAATATTCAGCCATAATAATAGAAAACTGGATACAAATCTCGAAAAAATTGAGCTTTTAATAGTTATAGCCCTATTTATAACCTACGCAAAATTTCAGGCAATAAATCTCCAGGAACTTTGGATAAGGCTAAATTTTGGCCTGGCAGCCCACATTCACTATAGAAAGCTCTAATCGTTTTGACAATATAGCTCAATGCTGTTTGCCTGGAATCAGCAGCTTGGGAGTTTGCGGGGGCTTGCAGGTTGAGTTTATCCCCATATGTTAACCCTTTGTCATTGAGATGTTGTCCCCATTCGGCGCACACTTGCAACTGGTGGTGCAGTGCTGCTTCTAAATGGCTTGTCTGTGCAGCTTTATTAGCGGCAAAATCTGGTTCTATGGCTAGTTGATAGTGGGCTAGTCCGAGATTGTTGCGGGCGGCCAAGGCGTCAAAGGTAAGTTGGGTGCGATCGAGCTCTCCGGCGATATCCAGGGCGGCTTCGTAGGCGGTAATCGCCTGCTGCAATGATTCCGTCCGCGCTCGTTTCTGCTGAAACTGGTTCGCCAAATGCCAATAAGCGGTACCGAGATTATTGTAGGTGGCGGCTGCTGCTGCGGGTACTAATTCTCTGGTGCGGTATTTCAATGCTTCGCGGTAGGCGGAAATCGCCCTGACTAGAAGGGATTCTGAGGGTTCGTGCTGGGCGAGGTTCCAGCAGGCGGTACCGAGGTTGTTTTGTACTCCGGCATAGTTGAGGGGTTCTCGTTCGGGACTGTAGCAGGAGAGGGCTTGGGTGTAAGCTGCGATCGCGCTTTTGAGATATACGATCGGCTCACCATCTTGGGCTAAATTCCAGTATGCTGTCGCCAAATTATTCTGAGCAGCAGCGTACTGCTGAGGTTCCACGGCGGGGTCTAGATCCAGCAGCGCTTGTTGGTAAGCTGCAACTGCGTGCTGCAAGTTCTCTGTCTTGTCTCGATAGCGGGCTAAGTCGGCCGAGGCGATGCCCAAATTTTTGTTTAATCTAACGCGGGTTTGGGGTACGGTTTCGCTATCTGTTCGGTTCAAACCTTCAAGGTAGAGGGCGATGCTGCGTTCAAGGCTGGATACTGGATTTGAGGCGTTGAGGGCATTGGTGCGATCGCGCGATAGCATCCAATAGAGAGTGCCGAGATCGTTAAGCAGATCGGAAATTGGCGGTAGGCTGTTGGACTCCTGGGCGTACTGAGTTAAATTTTGTGTCAATTGGGCAATCAGCCGCGCGCATTCCTCAGTTAGTGGTTGATTTTGCTGCGAGTTGCTGTCAGCGTCGAGATATGCAATCACTTGTTCGATCGCGCGAATGGCTATTGTCAAGTTTTGCTCTGAAACGTCTCCGCCCAGGATGCGATCGCGGTAGTAATTCCCCAAACTGTGATAGGCCAAAGCCAAGGCTTCGCAAGAACACTGATGTTCTTGCAGCAGTTCGATGTATTGCAGAGTTTGCAGCGGCAGAAAATTCTCCTCTGATGTGGCATCATTTTCTGCTTCCAACTCCTCAGAGGCTGCTGCTAGCACCAAATCTGCCAGTTCGACGGATTTAGAATCAGGCGCTGAGGACGGGGGATGGGAAATTGGGGATGGTTCGTCATCTGTCAGTTGGACGGATTTAGAATCAGGCGCTGGAGACGGGGGATATGAACTTGGGGAGTGTTCGGGAATTGGGGATTGTCCAGATACAGAAGATATTAAAAGTTTGTTGCCAAAGTCTCCGCTGTCCCGCAGGTTTCGCAAGTCTCCGGAGTTCCCGAAGTCATCAAAGTGCCCCAAGTCTCCCTTAGCTGGAGTTGGTTCGCCTTCAAACTCAAATACTCCGGTTCGCCAGTGCCAAAATTCCGGCGCCGATTGCTCGATCGAACTTAGCCAGGGCCGCGACACCCACAGCAACAGAGTAGACTCGCACATTTGCAGGTTTGCTTCGATGTCTCTCAAATAACTCAGGAACGACCACTGTACGGCTGCTGACTGCCTGGTCAGGTGTTCTGCCCCAAGAATTTGAAATCCCGGCAAAGGGCTGTAGCTGCCCATGTTTTGTGGCGGTGGGTGGTGGGTCAGCCATGCGGCGATCGAACCCCAAGGATTTGGATTGCTCAAGTCGAGTTCCAAACTGACAAATCGGGGGTAGTCGATCGGGGAGCGAGGATCTGAGCCAGCGCTCTCTGCGGTTAATTCTGCGTGCAAGCGGGCTGCCAGACAGTCCCGCAGGCACAAGTCGTCGCAGGCGGCAATAAAAATTTGACGGCGTAAATTGAGGTCGATCGCCTGTTTCAAGCGTTGGTAGATCAGCTTGTTCGAGCTAGAAACTTTTTGGGAAGGAATAGACATCAGGATCAGCCGATTTTAGATTTTAGATTTTAGGTTTTAGGTTTTAGATTTTGGATTGTAGATTTTAGATTGTAGAGTTGAGAGTTGAAATCTCGATCGGTCATAACTCACAACTAAGCCCCGAAGGCAGTCAATCGCACCGGTGATGACTAAAAGATTGTAGATTTTCAATTGGCAATTTTATGTGGGTGACGAACCAGTGTGATTAAGTGCCACCCAAGTCCCTGAAGCTGACAGCCGAGAGGAAAACACCAAATTTATGCTCGTCTTATTTAGCTTTCCAGCTCGCTCGGCACGCTTCAGGATTGTCGCAACTCCCTGCTTTGTATTGAAACACAAAAACCATGTTTCCTTGGGAAAGGAAAACATGGTTTCTCGAAGGATTATTTAAAATTGCGATTTGAAGCAGCTTTGAGTCTCAGGCCAGTTTTCAGACGGAGGCAGCCACGTACACCAAACCGGCGACTAACATGGCTGCTGCAATACCCATGATGATGTAGTTGCGTTGCTGATTTTTGTTGGGAGGTACGGCTTCATACACCTTCGGCTCTTTAGCAAAGTTGTTCAGGCGTCCATCGTCATCTTTGATGTAAGGCATCAGTCACAATCCTTAATATTTTTGATGTTTACAACTCTACCAAAAAAGCGCCCAGGAAAATTCAGGAATTTATTTGGATGTGACAGTGCCTGTTTGCGGAGAAGAGGCGATCGCGTAATCTTTGATCGGCATTCTGCCTGCTAAGTACGCCATCCGCCCCGCTTCTGCTGCCATTCCCATTGCTTTTGCCATTGCCGGGGAATTTTGGGCATTGGCGATCGCGGAATTAATCAACAGTGCATCGGCTCCCATTTCCATTGCTCGCGCCGCTTCGCTGGGTGTTCCGATTCCCGCATCGACTACCACAGGAATATTTACCGTGTCAATAATTATTTGAATGTTGGCCGCATTGTTGATCCCTTGCCCTGAACCGATGGGCGAACCTAAAGGCATGACTGTCGCACAACCGACTTCTTCGAGGCGTTTTGCCAGCAAGGGATCGGCATTGATGTAGGGCAAAACGGCAAAACCTTCTTTGACTAATTGTTCTGCTGCTTCCAAAGTGCCGATCGGATCTGGCAGCAAATATTTAGCATCGGGAATCACTTCTAACTTGACAAAATTATTGTCTTCTTGCCCTAAAAGTTTCGCCATTTCCCGGCCCAAACGAGCTACTCTAATCGCCTCATCCGCAGTTTGACAACCGGCAGTATTTGGCAGCATCCAAATTTTCGTCCAATCGAGAGCCTCTGCCAATCCTTCATGGCCGGGAGCATTTGTTTGCACTCGCCGCACAGCTACAGTCACAATTTCGCACCTGCTAGCGTTGACACTTTGCTGCATTTCTGCAATGCTGCGATATTTTCCGGTCCCCGTCATCAAGCGAGAATGAAAAGTTTTGCCGGCAATAACCAGAGGTTGATCGGAGATAGTTAGGGTTGGCGTTATGTGTCCGTGTTTTGGATCTCCAAAAATAGCATATTCTAGCCCCTTTTCCCATTCTTCTCTGCCTCCGAGCATATTTTCTAGCAGCCAACCTTCTTTATTGGTTAGTTCGTCCCGAGTTACTGCGTAGAGGATCTCTCCAACAATAATCAATCTTGCATCCCGCGGCATATTATTTTTTATACCACTATTTACGATTTCTTCAAATTCTTGAAAAACGCTGCCCATTTTCCCATTCCTCTCTAGTAATTTTTAGAACAGATTGGTTGTTAAAAACCAAAATGATAGTTTGCATGAGATGCTTAACATCCCAATATATGGCTTGCCTGATGCCTTCGTCTATCTCTCGAATGTCGTAAATTTCTATATTTACGTGAAAAATGACTGCATTTGCACTTTGATTTTTGGCTTTTCCAAACCCTTCTTGTACTCTATTTTTGAGATTACTCGACTCTTTTGTTAATTCCTTAAATTCGCAAATTTGACTGTCAACGTCAGCGTCTGGAGTTTTAGTTCCCGACGGTGCTTGTTCGCTCAAAAGTCTAACTCTGTTTCCTATTTTAGCCAAAACTTCAGCCACAAAACTTTCCGAATCATTAAGATTGTGGTGTTGGTGGACGAGCACAAATCCGCCAGCTAGCTCGTCAAAATAATGCCGCCGATATTCTGGTTCTGCATTTTCGTAGATGGCTCTGCTTTGCTGGATGTATTCTGGATTCACCGTTATTGTACTCTTATTGAACTGCGAGCTAGTAGAGTTAACTGCATGAAAGCAACTGTCGAGCAAGTGGCTAAAATTGGAATATTTGCCAGCTTAAACCAAACTGAATTAGAGCGATTGCAAGAACACACAGTAATTTGCAGTTACCGACAGGGAGAAGTTGTGATGTATGAGGGCGATCGCATCCCCGAAAAATTATACACTCTTTTGAGCGGTTCTCTGCGGGTTGCAAAAACAGCGGCGGCGGGCAAAGAAACAATTCTCCGCACTTTATTTCAGGGAGATATTTTTGCTGCACCTGCATTGCTAGGCAACGGCATTGCCCCCGCAACGGTGACGGCAGAAACTGATGTGGAAGTTCTTACCACAGAACGGGAATTTTTGCTAGCAGCAATTCGGGAAAATCCTGAGATTGCTTTGCGAATATTGGCGGTTTTTAATCAGCGGTTGCAACAACTGCACGAGACTGTGCACGGTTTGGTGTCGGAAAGGGCGATCGTGCGGCTGGCCCGATTTATTCATTACTTTGCCGTCGAGCAAGGTACGAAGATTGCGGATAATAGTGTATGTTTAGAAAAACGTTTTCCCTACTATCAAATTGCTCGCAGTATTGGAATTACCTACGAAGAATGCGTGCGGTTGTTTAAGAAACTCAAGCCGTTTGTATCCTACAGTCGAGGCGGTAAAATTATTGTATTGGATTGGAACAAATTGGAGGATGTCGCCTCGGGAGATGAAATAGACTAAAGGTTAACATCCCAATGCTTGTAGGGCTGCTTTCACAAACAATATTTGACTGACACTAACTATATAAAACCGCCCCCAGAATCGATTAATTGGGGCGGGTTTATGAGGTTGAATTTAAGGGATTATGGTTTTCAAGCCGCCCCAAGAGCTATATTTCGGGAATTAATTTACTTCAGAAAGTGTCAAAATAAACGCCAAGTTTTCTTCAGCTTTCAAAGCGTGAAGAGCTTGACCGGGCATAAAGACAAATACCCCCGGTTCCAAAACAATATTCTTCCCTTCCAAAGTCAAAATACCCTTTCCGTCTATGACATTAACTGTGGCATTCCGTGCCGAAGAGTGTTCAGAAATTTCTGTTCCTGCTGCCAGACAAAATAAACTGTACTGACAATTCTTGTCTTTGACTAAAATTTTGTTCAGCACTCCGGCGGCGGGATATTCAATTGCGTCTCGGAGTTGGATTGCTGAAGATTGTAGCGGTAAAAGAGTAGTAGTCATAGTTTTTGACAATTAATTAATTTGGTCACAAGCCTTGAATTTATCAGTGGCTTCACTTTCTTCCATCGAAAAGTGAAAATCGAAAATCAATTGAATCGGTTAAGATTGTTTTTTGGCAGAGATAACGATGTAGCCTAGATCCTGTTGGTAATGCTGGAAAACTCGACGCATTGCTAAGATACGATCGCGAATTTGCGATCGACTTAAAATATTCCACAAAATCCCCACAGTACCCACAAACCCTTCATCTTCCAGCATGCGCGACAAGTTGAGGAGCCCCATCGCCCCGGTTTGACACTTTTCTACCTGCAAACCCGCGTTTTGGCAAACCGCAATCCAGCCAGACTCAGACAAAGGCGTTGAATTGACGCGAATCACTTCTGATAAAGCTTTGTGAATTTCTAATTCTCGGTTTCGGGCTAAAAGTTCGTGAGAGAGAAACTTACCATTGGGTTTTAGCCGATCGCAAATTCCCGATACAATTTTAGCTTTCCCTGACGGCGACTGCATTGTCAGGATAGCTTCAGCCAAAACCCAATCAAACTGTTGGGAAATCCGATCCAAGTGAAAAATATCTCCTTCGACAATTTCCACTCGATCGCTCAAACCCGCTGCTGCAACATTAGCACGAGCGCGGGCCACACTGTCGGGATTTTTCTCAACTCCCACTACTTTTACGCCAAAACGTTCAACAAGGGCGATCGAACTATATCCAAAACTAGCAGCCAACTCCAAAACAGTCTCCCCAGGCTGAAAATCCGCCCATTCAAATAACTGTTCCGTAGCAAATTTCCCCCCCGGCCTCAACATTTTCTTACCCGCCGCGGCCAGAACTTCATGTCCGGGTGCAGTCTTAAAATTGAGAGCAGTATTGGTCATTAAATTGACCTCCTATTTAACCTTACTCTCAGTTTGCAAAATTCTGCAGAATCTTTCTATGATCTAGCTCATATTCAAATTATCGTCGGCTAACGAACCCTACAATATCAGGAATTATACCATGTCCGCCCCTCAACAATTCGGACTGTTTTTGATTGCCCACACGGAATCTAATAAAAAACAAAAAATTTGAGAGTTTTATGACTTACGCAAAATTTCCAGATCAGCGGGACAATCACGTGGATTATCCCTACAAAAATCCTATTAAGAAACAATTGTCTCATTCCGCTCTTTAAAACATTGCTGCAACACAGAAACAGGCAGCTCATTCAATTGACCCGATCGCACAAATTCAGCATAAGTATCAGCCTCTATTGCCTGCAAATCCCCTTCGAGTTTGTCGATAGTCATCTGCCGCAGTTCAGGAGATCGATCGTACATTTTGTTGATTTCTGCTTGCAGCAAGTTTAATTTTTCTTGAAGCTGACTCACGAGATGATTGGAAAACTCAGGCTCGATTTTACGATCGCTCGATTCTTCAGATAGATGCTTGAGAACCCGATTGAGAGCAACACGTTGGGCGATCGCCTCCAGATACTGCTGGCGGAACTCCTGGTTCTTCAATAACCCCAATTTTTCCAGCAGCGACTTGGTGGTTAAACCTTGTGCTAGCAGCGTAAATAAAACTACGCCAAACACGATCGCAATAATTTTTGGTCGCTCGGGCAGAACATGGGGTACGCTCAAAGCTAAAGCAATCGAGACAGAACCCCGCAATCCTCCCCACCAAATTACAGTTTGATCTGGCAATGAAATTTCAGAGTGTCCTAACCAATTGCTCAACCATCCTAAACCAAAAATAGCGATCGCTCGCGTCACAAACATCGCCACCACAGTTATGCCAATCACTCCTAAATTCGTTCCCAAATCAGCAAACCTCATCTGATCGCCAATCAGCAGGAACATGATCGAATTTACAAAAAACGCCAAAAAATTCCAAAATTGTGTTACCGCAAGTCTGGTACTGGGTTGCATACCGATACGAGAGCCGAAATTTCCAAATATCAAGCCCATCACCACCACACCTATCACCCCAGAACCACCCAATTCCTCAACAATTATATAAGTGCCGTAGGCTGAAACTAAGGTTAACGATTGCTCCACCAAAGGTAAATCAAATGGTTGAGTCAGATAAGAAACTCCAAAACCGATTAAACTGCCGACAACAACCCCAATGCCCACAAAAGCTAAGAAACGCGCAATCAGAATTGGGATGCCAACGTCATCAGTCCCTAGAGAGAATCCCACCAAAAAACTAAAGGCAACAATAGCAATGCCATCATTAAATAAACTCTCTCCCTCCACCAGCAAAGCTAGGCGTTTTTCAACTCCCAGTTCCCGGAACAATGCAATTACAGAAACAGGATCGGTAGCAGATATACTAGCTCCTACCAACAGAGCGATCGCTAAAGAAACTCCCGCTATTTGGTTGAGAGCAAAAGCCACGCCAGCAACGGAAATAACAACACCCACAACCGCATAAAGAGCGATCGGCACTAAATCCCGCTTGAGTTTAGGCCATTCCAGATTCCAAGCAGCTTCAAACAAAAGAGGTGGCAAAAAAATCAACAGAATTAGTTTCGGTGAAAGTGTCACCAGCCGCACATCTATAAAAGCCAAACCCAACCCGACAATTACTAACAGGAGCGTGTAGGGAATTTTGCTCAGCCACCCAAAGATTTGTGGCAGCGTCGCCACAGTTAAGGAAACCGCTAGCACTAAGAGAAATTGCTTCAGATTACCCTCGATAGTCACTTGGTTAATTAGAGTTTCTGGGGTCATATAATTAGGAATAAAATAGTTAAGGCTGCTGTTTTGAGCGGGGCTTATTCAGCATCGAACGCCGCACTTCTTCAACTTGACTGACTTGAAAAATTAGGGTAAATGGTTGACCCATTTCTTTTTCGACAAATTCTTCTAAAAGCTGCACTTGTTTGGATGTCAAAGCTTCGCTGCTGCGAACAATCAGACGCACTTCCGGCGGTTTCGTCAACCAGTTAGTATCAGTTGCAATCAGTTCCACCCGTTGAAAAGTGATAGTTCGGTTAAGCAAAGCCCGCTTCAGACTGGCTTCGAGTTGCGCTTGCTCGATCAATTCCGCAAAACTCACGCCCAGAGGAATTACAAGTATAGCCGTCAATGCTAGCGCCCAAAAGAGGGCTTTACGGGCGCGATGCAGGGGGGTGTAGCCGGCCATCAAAAAGGTTAGCATACAGGAGAGAGTAATTCCCAGCAAATTAGTAAGATACAGGAGGCTTGCTCCCAAACTGAGCGACCAATTAGCTTGAGATAAGCCTAAACCTATAACACAAATTGGCGGCATGAGAGCCACCGCGATCGCAGTTCCCGCCAGAGTAGCAGAAACTTTGGGCTGAACTTTCGCATAGCCACTGATTCCCCCAGCGGCGATCGCAATTCCTAAGTCTAGTAATGTAGGTTTAGAACGAGCTAGAACTTCGCTCCCAAAGTCTGGAAGTTGTACCAAAGCGCCCAAAAAACAAGCTAGAAAAATTGCTAGCCCCGTCCCGACTGCTAATGCAACTAAACCTTTGCGGAAGATGAGAACATTACCTTCTACCGCTCCAAATGCTAACCCTCGGATTGGCAACATCAGAGGCGCAATGATCATTGCACCGATAATTACGGCCGCACTGTTGGCAAGCAGTCCAAAGGTGGCAATTATACAGGAGCCTAGAATTAAGACCAGATAGTTAATATCTAGGGTTGATTCTTCCAACAAGTCAACTCGTATTTGCTTTAAATGCTCTCGAGGAATCCTGCTCCTGGTGAAATATTTAAGACGGTCTCGAATATGGTTGAGCAAAATAATCTCCTTAAATCCGGGGCTTGTATCCGTATGCAGGTGCGATTAGTCGATTTTAGATTTTAGATTTTAGATTTTAGATTTTAGATTTTAGATTTTAGATTCTAAATTTTAGATTTACTCCACAGATGAATCTGTGCTCTTGAATAAGAGTCTAAAATTTGGGCTACTCACGACAAGAGTCGGGGGCTTGTATCCGTATGCAGGTGCGAGCAAAAGAATCCAAATCCCAGCCAGCAAATTTTCGAGGATGTCCCGGAACTCTAAAGCAATTGGCGCGCCACTAATACCCAGCAGTTGAATCACATCCCCTGCCTTGAAGGACTGGACGGCGATGAATGACCCGATCGGCAATAATTGATTTATAATCAAGATATCTACTCCACCCCAATAATACCGAATCATGCTCGCAGAAGCAAACGCGACACTTTGGCCTAGTCTAATTACTGTTTCAGCATTAATTCTCTACTTCGTTGTTACCATCAACGTCGGCAGAGCTAGATTCAAATACAAAGTTTCTCCCCCGCAGATGACAGGAAACCCAGACTTTGAGCGAGTGGTGCGAGTTCAGCAAAATACCTTAGAGCAAATGATTCTATTTTTGCCCTCGCTGTGGCTGTTCTCGCAATTTATCAGCCCAATTTGGGGCGCCGGTATCGGCGCAGTTTGGATAATTGGACGCATTTTGTTTGCTTGGGGTTACTATCAAGCTGCCGAAAAAAGAGCGGCAGGATTTGGCATTAGTACCTTAGCTACTTTAGCTTTGCTTGGGGGTTCATTAACAGGCATAATTATGTCGCTGCTGAAGGTTTGAGCGTAACTGCTGAGCGACATAATTGTTTTTCTACTCGTTTCCAGGCTCGGCCTGGGAACCAGTTAAATGTAGTAATAAATGTTAGGAGTAAATATGTCAGAAACCAACAAACCCGTATTTGAAATTAACCCGAAACTTTTTCAGCAGCTTGTCGAGTGGCAAGAAAAACTTGAACGAGAAGATGAATTAGCAAGCGAGTCAGAAAACGAGAAACCAACTGAGGTAATAACTCCTCCCGAAAGTGATGAACAGCATTCTCAAACAGATAATTTCTAGCTGGTGGCTAGCAGCATCTTTGGGATTTCCGGCTGCTGTCTCGGCTCAATCGCTGACACCCAGCCACATTCAGCAAGTCAATAGCGGTTTGTTTCGTTCTAACTCTCAAGATTTCTTTCAGCAAGGCTATCGCCAACTGGAAAGGGAAATCGAAATTTTGTTGCAAAAAAAGGTCACTTCCGAAGACCGGATTCTGGAGATTGATGAAAAATTGCTCTCTCAGCTTTGCAGCGAAGAATTTAAAATCTCCTCGCCGCATTCTGATACAATAAGCGCTGCTCAGATTTCTGATTTTCAGACCAAGTTAAAAGACATTTGCAGACACAATTAAAATGAAAGTGAGGTCAATATTCAAACTTTAGTGCTAATGGATAAAGAGGCAATGGCTAAGTTAAAAACAGCCATGCTGGAAGCGGAAACCGCTGCTCATTTGGCGGCAATCATTATTGATTATACTCATGAGGAAATGATGGTAGTTTTTTATGAGCTAGAATGGGAACAACAGGATAGGATTAAGACTGTTTGGAAAACTGTTAGTTAAAGTAAATTGGTGGAAATCAGAGGTTTTAATTTTTAACCGCAGATGTAAGCCGATAGACGCAGATGAACGCAGATTGAATTTTGTTAGTGTTCGCTGTGTAGAACAATCTTAATTTGTACACAGCGAACAATGAAATATCTAAACTAGGGATTCGAGGCATAATTGGCGGAAATGATCGCCTCGTTGCTCGAAGTTTTGGTATTGATCGAAGCTAGCACAGGCTGGGGAAAGCAGCACTACTTTAGCGTTGTTTTGTTTGCCTAATTCGGCTGCTCGCGGGATTGCTCTTTCCATTGTTTCGACTATTTCCCAAGCGTTGTAATTTGCTTGTGCGAGCCGATCGGCAAAAATACCTGCCGCATCCCCAATTAGCAACACCGCAGCAGCTTTCGCCTTGATTGTATCAATCCAAGCGCGATCGTCCCCTTCTTTGGCGTCACCGCCCGCAATTAAAATCGCCGGTGCGCTCACAGAAGCCAACCCAACTTGGGCTGCGTCATAATTAGTAGCTTTGCTGTCGTTGATGAAATCTATGCCTTCCCAAGTGCAGATGTGTTCGAGGCGGTGCGAAACTCCGGGAAATTTAGCGATCGCCCGGGCGATCGCACTTTTATCTATCCCCGCCAAATTAGCCGCCGCTACCGCCATTAACAAATTCTGCAAATTGTGTTCTCCCACCATCCGCAAAGAATCAGCAGGTAGAATTTTCTCGCTTTGAGCTATTACCCAACCGTTTTCGATGTACGATCCAAAAGTGCGATCGCCCAACAGTTCTTTTTCACCTTTGACACTCGTCCAACACGCATCCGGCCAAATGTCAACTCCTTGCTGCCGCAAACAAGGATCGTCGCCGTTGATTACTTGCAATTCAGACTTTTTCAGCAAATGCGCTTTAATGTTGTAGTAATTTTCTAAAGTTTTGTGGCGGCTGAGGTGATCCGGCGTCAAAGTCGTCAAAACTCCGATTCGCGGCGCTACCAATGGCGATGATTCTATCTGATAGCTGCTAATTTCTGCGATTACCCAATCCGGCTGTTTTTCGCCTAAAGCTAATTCGCACGCAGCATAGCCAATATTGCCGCAAGCGGGAGCGTAAAGCCCTGCTTCTGCAAAAATAGCAGCAATTAAAGCAGTAGTGGTAGTTTTGCCGTTAGTACCAGTAATTCCCACCCAAGGAGATTTGAGGTAACGCCACGCGAGAGCCATTTCTCCGATTGTTTCAATCCCTAACTCTCTGGCGCGCACTAATGCTGGACTGTCCCAGGGAACGCCCGGACTTACTACTATTAATTCTATAGATTCGACTGGTTCAAAAGATTTACCTAACTCCACATGAATTCCTTCGTTAGCGAATTCCTGTTGCTGTTCAAGCAAATTTGGGGAAGATGAGCGATCGCTCAGCGTTACTTCCCATCCTTCGCGTTTTAGCAGTCTTGCGGCGGCAATTCCTGATTTTCCGAGTCCAATGATATGAGCGATCGGCATAAGCTGTGTGTGTGATGGAGCGAATTTCCCTGGTTTTATAAGTTTATATCTTAACCTGGGATCTGTTGTTGGCTATTGGCCATTTTGCTTAAATTATGACTGTTTTGACAAAGTTATCGTAAGGTGCGCAATGCGCACCCTACCATTATGATAGGCTTATTGGATAAATCTTTGATAGATAGGGAAACCGCAGATAAACGCAGATACTTTCAAGATAGTTTACGACTTTTGCAATATTGTCTAATTTACTATCATGATGATTTGACCCCGATTTTTTTTGTCGCATAAGGTGCGCATTGCGCACCCTAGCATGATGATTTACCGTGAATTTTTTAACCTTTTACGATCGCCCCAAAGTCAGCCAACACCCGCGCGTGATTCCGCAGCAAACCCAGTAAATTCAACCGATTTTCCTTAATTCCCGGGTCAGAATCCATCACCAAAACGCTTTCTGGCCCGTCGAAAAAGTTGCTGACAGTCGGAGCAATCTCAGTCAAGCTATCTACTAACTGCTGGTAATCGCGAGTTTGTTTGGAGAGCAGCGTTTGCGGCACTAACTGCACTACTGCATCGTAAAAAGCTTGTTCAGACGATTTTTGAAATAACTCTGGTTTCACCGCATTTTTCGGTTCCAATTCAACTTTATCCAAATCTCCTTGAGCCGCCAAACGAGTTGAACGGTTGACTGTTTCGTAAATTAGATCCAAAGTCTGGTTATTGCGGATTTCTTGGAGAAAAAGTGCTCTTTCCAGTGCGTCCAACAAATCTCTCAATGCTCGTTCAGTATATTCTGGGTCGTTTTCTCCCAAAACTGCATTTACCAAATCATAATCTACATTCTTTTCTTCTTGCAACAAAGTCCGAATTCTTTGTAAGAAAAACTCGTATAACTGTGATAGCAACTCCGCAGGTGTTTCTGGGCGTGCTGCAGTAAATTCGGCAACAGCTTCTGCAAGCAACTGGTGCAAATTGATTGGCAACTGACCCGCCCAAATAATGTTAATTATTGCATTAGCGGCGCGGCGCAAAGCGAAGGGATCGGATGAACCAGTCGGCAACATTCCCAAGCCGAAGATGCTGACTAAAGTATCTAATTTGTCGGCTATTCCGACAACTTGACCTGTGAGAGTTTGGGGTAAATTGTCGCCCGCCCCTTTGGGCAAATAATGTTCAAAAATCGCTGTGGCTACTTCTTCGGATTCGCCACTTGCTAAGGCGTATTTCTGCCCCATGATTCCTTGCATTTCGGGAAGTTCGTAAACCATTTGGGTTACGAGGTCGGCTTTGCAAAGTAAGGCAGCTCTTGCTATGTAAGCTTGTTCTTCGCCTGTTATTTGCAGTTGAGTGGCGATGAGGCTGGCAATTTTGCACAGACGATCGACTTTTGCGCGTACTGTCCCCAAATCTTCCTGGAAAGTAACTGTTGCCAACTTGGGCAAATAATCCTCTAGAGGCTTTACCAAGTCTGCTTTGTAGAAAAACTGACCGTCTGCCAATCTCGCCCGCACTACTCGCTCGTTACCAGCAGCAATAATCGCCGCTTTAGCCGGGTCGCCGTTGGAAATTGTAATAAAATAGGGCAGCAGTTCAGGAAAATCCGGGCTTTTGAGAATCGGAAAATATCGCTGGTTTGTAACAATAATTGTGGTGATTACTTCCGGTGGCAATATCAAAAATTCGTCGTCAAATTTCCCGACAACTGCATTCGGCCATTCTACTAAGTCTGTGACTTCTTCTAACAAGTCTTCCGTAATGTCGGCGTAACCGCTTTGTTTTGTTGCTGCGGCTTCTACTTGTGCTTTAATTTGATTTTTGCGCTGGGATCGATCGACCTCCACGCAAGCAGCCCGCAGACACTCGACATAATCCTCGGCTTGCGGAATCGAGACAGGCTGCGGATGTAACACCCGGTGTCCTTGGGAAATCCGATCGCTCTTGACCGTATCCGAACCGCTCACCAATGTAATTGGCAGTACAGTATCATCTAACAGTGCCACGAGCGATCGAATCGGGCGCGGAAACTTCAAATCTCCGTCGGCCCACCGCATAAATCTTTTGCCTTCTAACTTATTAATCCACTGCGGCACAAGTTCTGTCAAAATATCCGCGGTCATCCGCCCCGGAATCTTTTTGAGCACAAACACAAAATCGCCTTTATCGGTAGCGCGAACTTCCAAAGCATCAATTTCTACGCCCTGCTTTTTCGCAAAACCTTCGGCTGCTTTCGTCGGTTTGCCATCTTTAAAAGCCGAACTCGCGGGCGGTCCTTTTACCTCTTCTTCTCTATCTAATTGCTGAACTGGCAGCCCTTTCACGAGAACGGCCAAACGCCTCGGAGTAGCGTACACATTAATAGAGTCATTTGTCAAGGATTCTTCTGCCAGCGTTGCAGGTATAAGTCGCTGCCACTGCTGGGCGCTGCCTGCGACAAAAGATGCGGGCAATTCTTCTGTACCGAGTTCTAATAAAAAGTTAGGCATATCGCACCGTAATGGAATTTTGTTTAGGGTAATTTAAGGTAATTTATCCGATCGCGCGATCGTATATCTGAAAAATACTCAAAAATCCAGGATACCACGTAAAATCGGGGGTGAAAGACAATATTCTCGACAGCCCATGACCTTGGCGGAAAGACTAGGACAAGATTGGAAGTCTCGACTCGAACAAGATTGCCCGCAGGAGAGTTCTAGCACTCGCGAGAGTGTTGTCCGCTGGCTGTTGGGAGACAAGCCCGAAAGATTTGACACTCTTAGCCCAACTCAATTGTCTGTTGCCTCTGGGGCGATCGACTTTTTATATCGAATTTTGATTTCTCGGTATCTGGGAGTACCGCCAGAAAAAGCTTACCGCAACTTGATCGGGCGGCTCGGCGGCTTGGTTGTGCTCCGCCAAAAAATCCAAGCGTGGGTTTCCCTGAGTCGCGACAGACAGCGGAGTGCGGTGGAGGTACTGCAAGAAGTGATCCAGGAAATGCTCAATTCCGATCGCTACCTGCAGCAGCAAGTCGCCTGGATTGCCGAATGCACCTCAGACAGACGCCTGCGAAATGCTTTGCTGCTAGCGAGCACAGAAGAATACTGCTTGCGCCCGATCCGCAACCAGCCGCTGCTGGTGTACCGTTTTGTCAACTACTTGCGGCGTGCCCAGCGGGGCGGGTTGACGCAAGTGCCTGCAGGAGACTGGGTGCGGCTGGTGTCGGAACAGGTTCTACCCGACGATACAGACGAACCGCTCAGCCTGCTAGACGAACAGGCAATGTCCGAGTATCGAGAAAATCAAGCTTGGGAAGAGCAGCAAACTCAGCGGCAGATTGTCCAACAAGAATTTGAGAATTACTTGGCCGCTGAAGTCGATCCGCTGGCTTCCCGGTGGCTGCGGCTTTACCTGCAAGGCCGTTCCCAAGAGGCAATTGCCGAGGAGTTGAAGGTTCCGATCAAGCAAATTTACCGCTTGCGAGAAAAAGTTAGTTACCACGCGATTCGGGTTTTTGCGGTCAAACAAGCACCGGAATTAGTCGCCAACTGGCTGGAAACTTCGCTCCAAGAACACAGTTTGGGCTTGACTCCCGCTCAGTGGCAGCAATATTTACAAGACCTCACACCGGTGCAGCGGCAGTTGCTAGAATCGTTGAAAGCAGGGAAAAGTGTAGAGACGATCGCATCGGAATTAAAGCTGAAAACCAATCAAGTCATCGGCGAGTGGAGCAAACTCTATTTAGCAGCTCAATCGCTCCGCAACGAGTAGATTGGTAATGGGTGGCAGGCAATTGCTAATTGTTAATTGGCGGTAGCATTTTTCAGAATCCGCGCTACAAATCAATTACCCAACAGCCACAGACTGCTGCGAGTTTCCCTGTGGAAAACCGGGCGATGCCGCTTGTATCAAATCAGGTTAGATCGATCGGGATTTTGTAGCCCTGCCGTGACGATCGCGCTCCGAGACGATCGCAGTCAGCTCTCTGAGGTAAGATACTAGCAGCACGATCGACTTTTGAGGATTTTTTAACCAATCCTAAATTCAGCGGTTGCCCGTAAATCATCGGTTGTGGTGCATCTCTAATACTTGTGCATTAAAGACATAATTCTATTGTTGCCAGCCACGGGCATCAATCTCGGGCGATCGATGATAGTGGGTCTAGACTGCGCTAGTCATCATCTAGTTCTCAATCTGTTGGTAGAGTTTGAGGCTGCAATACAGAAGGGAGAAAATTCTGGGACTAAGGATTTTTCTTTAATAAAAGCTTCCGGTTGTTAGGCCAATTCCTCCGTCAGGGAAGTTGCAGCGTTTAATTTTATCGCATCAGGTTGGTGCGTCGCGCTCGATCGCGCTTCCAACTACAAAGCAGCTAATGGTACATACATCTTCAACAGACTCCGCAGCTACAATGGACTCCGATCGAATATTTCACCTAATCGATACAGTTGTCCCCTTTGAAGCTTGCCTTTACTATCAAGTTTTGCCTTTATCTCTAGAAGGTAATCTGTTTAAATTGGGTGTAGTCGATGCCCAAGATGACTCCGCCTTGGACTACGTGCAGCGGATTTTAGCTTACATGAATTGCTCAGTCACAACAGAGCCAATTGCCTCGGAAACTCAGCGCTCGATGCTCTCAGCTTACTTGCTGCACGGGAACCAACTCCGAGAACCGAGCCAGACAGAAACCGCTGCAGCCCCAACACCCAAAAAACCCGCACCAGCAACTTCAGGCCCCAATGCAGCAACGCTGCTGTCTGTGCCAGAACCCTCGATGCCCGCTCCTGAGCGGTTTAAACCTGCTGGCGCTGAGGTTCCCCCGACACCGACACAGCTATCGGTTTTGAATGTCGAGGCTTTGCACTTGTCAAGCCAAGTGGAAGTTTTGGCAACTTTGCCCGCGCCCCAACTGCTGCAGGAATTGCTCGGTAGAGTGCTGCGAGAGGGTATCGGCCGCCTGTTTTTTGAGCGGCACCAGTCCCAAGGTCGCATTCTTTGGAGTCAAGATGGCGTTTTGAAATCGATGCTCGAAGGTATTGATATCGTCCTTTTCCAAGAGGTCATCGACGAGTTGAAGCGGCTTACAGATATGCCTGTTTGCCCGGTGGAACAGCCCAAACAAGTCGAAGTTGAGCGCATATATCAAAACACTCATTTGCTGTTGCGCTTGCGGGTAATGACGGTGGGTGGCAAGGAAGAAGCCACCCTGCAAGTTTTGCGGGGGGCAGCTTTGAGGTTTTACCAGCAGCAGCAGTTGTCTACTTTGAGTCGGGACGCCCTGCGGCTGGCCGAAGAATTGCAGCGGAAAGTGAATCAAATTCGCGATCGAACTCGGCTTTCTCCTGTGCCTTTAGAGGGGTTGCCCGCTTTGGAACAGGTGGTTAGAAATGTTGACGACCAAATTGAGGCTTTACTGCACGAACACAATCCCGAGTAGCCCTAATCAGCAATAGATGACTGTTTTGAATCTTTTTTAACTCACATCAAGTCCGGTCAAATAATAATAATTACGTTTGTAGTGAGGACTAAAGTCCGAGCGAGTTTTATGATAACTCAAGTTTTCACTACAAACCAATTTGATGGCAGTTCTGCGAGGTGACAGCATATTATACCAGTTCCCCAAAAAGAAGCGAACTTTATGCCCGTACTCTAAACCCTGGTATTCATCATTCATTCCAAGTCTTCTAAAATCTAAAATCTAAAATTGTATTAGCCGTGCTCGAAAACATCCTTGTACTGCAATAAATCCAAACTCACAAAAACGGGCAAACACTGAAAACATTGCTGTGCAATTTCCCAGCGTTCTTCTCGCTGCAACATAGCAGTCAACTTTTGTTTAGCGCTCAGCAAATAGCGGACATCGTTAGCAGCATAATTTAGTTGATCGTCCGAAAGATTAGTCGCATTTCCCCAGTCGGAACTTTGAGATGTTTTATTTAATTCTACCTTTTCGAGTTCTAGAATTAATTCTTTCAATCCGTGTTTGTTGGTATAAGTTCTAGCAAGTTTACTAGCTAGCTTGGTGCAGAAAACTGGTGCAATGTCAATACTTAAATTGTAACGCATTGTTGCCATATCAAAGCGCGCAAAATGAAATACTTTCTCAATATTTTCGGCTTCCATTAACTTCTTTAAATTCGGTGCTGCTGTCTGGCCTTTGGCAATCCGCACCACTGCAACTTTACCTTCGGGATTGCACAACTGAACCAAACACAAGCGATCGCGCCAAGGTAGCAAACCCATTGTTTCCGTATCAACCGCGATCGCCTCTGCTGTCAAATAATAAGATAAGAGAGAATCGGGAATATCACCATCGCACACTTGAAAATCTGCAAATTCCATTATTAGTAATTGTTGACTGTTGACTGTTGACTGTTAACTGTTGACTGTTGACTGTTAACTGTTGACTGTTGACTGTTGACTGTTAACTGCCTTCTTCCTTCTTCCCTCTTCCCTCTTCCTTCTTCCTTCAAATTACCGACTGAGAACAAAAAGCTGAGTAAAATAATACTCACCTTTGGCATTTTTGGCAATTCCAATACCTGTCACATTAAACTGACCTTCCATATTTTTGCGGTGGCCGTCACTTTTAATCCAACCCTCAACAGCATTGCGTACCGGGTCCCTGTAGCCAAAATTATAAGCAAGATTTTCAGCTACACTTTTATAAGGAATCGTAATTGCTTTCGCCCGCCCTTCAAATCCATCGTGGCTAAAACTTACTTTACCCTTAGCCATATCTTCGCTGTGAATTCTTGCTATCTGAGTGATTCGCGGATCGATAGTCAGCGGTGGCAACTTTTTAGATGCTCGGTATTGATTGATCTGTTGGTTAACCGCTTTTTCTAAGTCAGTAATAGCACTCGAAGCAACATTAGTATTCATGGGAGTTTGTGGCAGCGATCGCGTAGGAATAGAGGTGTCACACTTAGGCAGGATTGTCAACAATCCCAAGCACATCAAAATTAAACCTTTGGACATGAAATCAAACGAGAAATAAAGTTAATTGTTACCAATTCCTACAGAGCGATCGCCCCACATTCCGCTAACCTAGATATTCAGAACCTTCGCTACAGTGTTCACGTCTTTATCGCCGCGTCCGGAACAGTTAAGCACAATGCGCGGATTGCCTGTTAGCTGAGGGCACAGAGTCTCTAAATAGGCGATCGCGTGAGCAGTTTCCAAAGCCGGAATAATCCCCTCCAACTGCGAAAGCCGCTGAAATGCTCCCAGCGCTTCTGCATCAGTTACGCTATAATATTCAGCCCTGCCCGCATCCTTCAAATAACTATGTTCCGGCCCCACACCCGGATAATCCAAACCCGCACTAATCGAATGTGGCTCAATCACTTGACCTTCATTATCTTGCAGCAAATAACTCATTGCCCCGTGTAGAACTCCCACACTTCCCTTAGTCAAAGTAGCAGCGTGTTTATCAGTTTCCACGCCTTCGCCCGCCGCTTCAATACCGATCAATCTGACAGTTTCTTCCCCGACAAACTCATGGAAAAGACCCATTGCATTAGAACCGCCGCCGACGCAAGCTAATAAAATATCCGGCAAACCACCCCACTTTTCCTGACACTGAGCGCGGGTTTCTTCACCGATTACCGCATGGAAATCGCGTACCATCATCGGGTAAGGATGCGGGCCCGCTACGGAACCGAGAATGTAATGAGTTGTTTCGACATTTGTCACCCAGTCGCGAATCGCTTCGGAAGTCGCATCTTTCAGCGTTCCCGTACCCGCCGCCACCGGCCGCACTTCGGCTCCCATCAAGCGCATTCTAAACACATTTAAAGCCTGTCTTTCCATGTCGTGAACGCCCATGTAGACAACGCATTGTATACCGAAACGAGCACAAACTGTGGCAGTAGCAACGCCGTGTTGACCGGCACCAGTTTCAGCAATTACCCGCTTTTTGCCCATACGTTTTGCCAGCAATGCTTGAGCTAAAGCGTTGTTGATTTTGTGAGCACCGGTGTGGTTTAAATCTTCGCGTTTGAGGTAAATTTGCGGGCCAGTTCCGTCTGCTTTAGCGTAGTGTTCGGTGAGGCGTTCCGCGAAATACAAAGGGCTGGGGCGGCCGACATAATCTTTGAGCAATTGTTGGAGTTGCTGTTGAAATTCCGGTTCGCTGCGGTATTTGTGGAAAGCGGCTTCTAGTTCAAATAAAGCGGGCATCAGGGTTTCGGGGACGTATTTGCCGCCGAATTTGCCGAATCTGCCGAGGGAGTCTGGGCGTTGGGCGCTGGTTTCGGTGGTGAGATGCAGAGGGGTGACTGTCATTTGATTTTAGATTTTAGATTTTAGATTTTTTAGATTCGCGGGTAAGCTAGAGGCTTGGTATGGATCGTACCAAATCGGTTGTGGACTTGAGGCGATCGCACAAATTTCATTATAATTCCTTGAACGCTTGACGGGCTAATACAATAAGTAGAAGATAGAGCGCATTCCGAGCGATCGCAACCATACCCCAATCCGCTAAAACTAGAAATACCAGTAAAAAAAGTTCAAGCATTTTAACCTATGGCAGCATCAAAACGCAAAGATTCTGACAGCCAAACAACCGAGGGCAAACGAATAGTTTACTCCGAATTTGGCAACGTTGACAACTCGGCAGCCCTCCAACGGGGAGTTGCCGAAGTTCCCCCCAATCAACAAAACCTCAAAATCGAAGCATCCCGAAAAGGACGAGGCGGCAAAACAGTTACAGTCATCAGCGGCTTTCAGGAAAAACCCGAAACATTAGCAACTTTAGCCAAGCAGCTAAAAGCTCAATGCGGTACTGGCGGCACAGTCAAAGATAATGAAATCGAAATTCAAGGCGAACACAAGCAAAAGCTTCTAGAAATTATCACAAAGTTAGGCTACAAAGCTAAAATTAGTGGAGGGTAAATTAGTCAATAGTCATCAGTGTATGGGCGGGACGAGTTTATGATATACTTAGTTTAAAACATAGATGGTTGGTAAAACCCGCCCCTACATCGCGCCAATTCTACGGTCGCGAATCAACCAGAAATGATATTACCAATTACCGCCAATTTTTAATGTACACTCGACCTTTAGCTCGTTTAATCGAACAATTGCAGCGCTTGCCAGGAGTCGGCCCAAAAACAGCCCAGCGTTTAGCTTTACATATTTTGAAACGACCCGAAGAAGAAGTGCAAGCCCTAGCTAAATCTTTGATTGATGCCAAACAGCAAGTAGGTTTCTGTCAAGTATGCTTTCACTTATCTGCTGACCCTGTTTGCGAAATTTGCCGCAATACCAACCGCGACACTCATACCATTTGTGTAGTGTCAGAATCCCGCGACGTAATCGCTTTAGAAAAAACGCGGGAATATATGGGTAAATATCACGTTGTTGGCGGCGTTATCTCGCCGATGGATGGAATTGGCCCGGAACAATTGAACATTCAACCGTTAGTCCGGCGCGTCAGTCAGCAAAAGGTTAAGGAAGTAATTATTGCTATTAGTCCCAGCGTGGAAGGCGAAACTACTACTCTTTATATCGGTCACTTATTAAAACCTTTTACCCTAGTGACGCGCATAGCTTTTGGTTTGCCGATGGGGGGAGATTTGGAATATGCCGATGAAGTTACATTGGCTCGCGCTTTGGAAGGAAGGAGGGAGTTGGATTAGTTGAAAACGGGTGATGGCTGATTTAAAAATAAGAGAAACGAACTGCGAAGACGCCAAGGACACGTTCGGCGAAGCCGTTCCCGAAGGGTAGGAAGAGAAGAGAGGATGAAGAGTTTACAATTGATGCGACGACAGCTATATCCTAAGCTTCTGCGATTGCTTCGCTGAGGCTCGTAATGACAAATTTGTAAGATATGAAACCCGCGTCGGCGGGTTTTGTCTGTGTAGCGACAGGTTTCAACCTGTCGGGTATTTGGTATTTGCTATTTGGTCTTGAGTTTCGTTGTTCCCTGTCGTCACTGCCGCGAAAGGGTAAACTGGAAAAAGTTACCGAGAGTAGTAAAAAATCATGACCAAATTCGATCGACCTTTCACCTACCCCACAACCCCCAAAATCGACCAAACAGACGACTACCACGGCGTCCAAGTACCCGATCCTTACAGGTGGCTGGAAAATCCCGACTCTGAGGAAACCCAAGCTTGGGTGGAAGCCCAAAACGCAGTCACCTTCGGCTACCTCAACGAAATTCCGGCGCGGGAAAAAATCAAACAGCGCCTGACTCAACTTTGGGATTACGAGAAATACGGCATACCTTTCAAAGAAGGATCTCGCTATTTCTACTACAAGAATGACGGTCTGCAAAATCAATCCGTACTCTATACTTTAACATCCCTCGACAGCGAACCCAAAGTATTAATTGACCCCAACACACTCTCAGAAGATGGAACCGTTGCTTTGGGTAGCGTAGCTATCAGCGAAGACGGCAAATATATGGCTTACGGTTTGTCAACCTCCGGCTCGGATTGGCAAGAATGGAAAGTCCGCGATATCGAAACAGGTGCAGATTTATCGGATCATTTAAAGTGGGTGAAATTCTCAGGCGCCTCTTGGACTCACGACGGTCAAGGCTTTTTTTACAGTCGCTACGACGAACCCAACGAAAAAAGCAAGCACGAAGACGTTAACTATTACCAAAAACTGTTTTACCACAAATTAGGAACACCACAATGTGAAGACGTATTGATTTATGATCGCCCAGACCAAAAAGAATGGGGATTTAGCGGCGGCGTCACTGAAGACGGCAAATATCTAATTATATCAGTTTGGCAGGGAACTGAAACAAAAAACCTGATTTTTTATAAAGACTTAACTGCCCCTGAATCGTCTGTTGTAGAACTGATTAACGAATTCGAGGCAGAGTACAGTTTCATCGACAATGAAGGCCCTCTGTTCTGGTTTCAAACTGACTTAAATGCACCCTGCGGCCGGGTAATTGCGATCGACACCAACAACCCCCCTCCTTTATCCCTCGCTGGCGATGACAGTCAAGGGAAATTTACAGAAATTATCCCCGAAGCAGCCGAAACCCTCCAAGGTATTGGCATCCTCAACAATCAATTTGTGGCTTCTTATCTGAAAGACGCCTACACCAAAATTAAAATCTTCAACTTAGACGGCTGTTTCGCGCGAGAAATAGCTTTGCCGGGAATCGGTTCGGCGGGAGGATTTGGCGGCAAGCGGCACGATACCGAAACTTTTTATGCTTACACGAGTTTCACTACACCAAACACTATTTACCGCTACAACATGGTGACGGGCGAAAGCACAATTTACCGCCAGCCGAATGTAGATTTTAACCCCGACGATTACGAGACTAAGCAAGTATTTTATCCCAGCAAAGACGGCACGCAAGTACCGATGTTTATCACCCACAAAAAAGGCTTGCAGCTTGATGGCAATAACCCCACTTATCTTTACGGATACGGCGGTTTTGGCGTGTCGCTAACTCCGAGTTTTTCTGTTAGCAATGTGGTGTGGCTGGATCTGGGCGGAGTTTATGCGATCGCCTGTTTGCGGGGCGGCGGCGAGTACGGCGAAGAATGGCACCAAGCAGGGACAAAGTTGAACAAGCAAAACGTGTTTGACGACTTTATAGCTGGCGCTGAATGGCTGATCGAAAACAAATACACCAAACCTGCCAAATTGGCGATCGCAGGTGGAAGCAACGGCGGTTTATTAGTAGGGGCTTGCATGACTCAGCGGCCGGAATTGTTCGGTGCGGCATTGCCCGCAGTCGGAGTTATGGATATGCTGCGCTTCCACAAGTTTACCATTGGTTGGGCCTGGACTTCGGAATACGGTTCTCCCGAAAATGCCGAGGAATTCCCGACAATTTACGGCTATTCTCCCCTGCACAACCTCAAACCGGGAACGGCTTATCCGGCGACAATGATTACAACTGCCGATCACGACGATCGCGTGGTTCCGGCCCACAGTTTCAAGTTTGCTTCTGCTTTGCAAGAAACCCACGCGGGAGAAAAACCCGTGTTAATTCGCATAGAAACTAAAGCGGGACACGGGGGCGGCAAACCTACCGCTAAAGTGATTGAAGAATTGGCTGATGAATGGGCTTTTTTAGTGCGCGAACTCGATATTGACGCTTAGCAAGCCGCGTTAGAGGGTGCGATCGACGCAGTTTGATGATTTAGATAGAAAGACGGTGTAAAGGGCGATCGTACTTTTTGAAATGAAGGGCGATCGTTTTTTTTGTGACCGCAATCCTGCTATTAACATATATAATTTTCCACTTTGTTTTTATTAACTTTTGTAGCGTTTAGTGGCTATTATTACATGGCTGTGAGTTTACTGCACGCCAAATTAGTATAAGTATAAATCTCTAGAAATACGGTACTCTCAACTTTTAAGAGCGATCGCATCTCA
Organism: Microcoleus sp. Pol1C5; assembly: GCF_036701115.1. Lineage (NCBI taxonomy): Bacteria > Bacillati > Cyanobacteriota > Cyanophyceae > Oscillatoriales > Microcoleaceae > Microcoleus > Microcoleus sp. Pol1C5. Next base: position 45,969 of record NZ_JAUBQE010000058.1, read on the forward strand.
AAGTCAAAATCTGCCACTTTTTAGAAAATTAATATTTTCAGTATATTTACGGTTCAAGCTGTCTGAGCCAGCCTCGATATCACCAGACGAAGAACAGCGGTATGAGGGGTCTCACCCCTTATGCTGATAAATCCGTAAGTAATTTACCATATAACTAACCTTAGACCTGATATCATTTTTCCCAAAAATAGAGCATCTTGGCTAATACAAAGGCTGTCACCCCTTATTCATGTTAGAATTTGCAGCCATCTGCCGCATCAGGACATCCAAGGGCGATCGCAGTAATTCCTGTCTAATGATTGACTAACATCACAAATAACAAATACAGGTAACTATTATAATTTGTAAATAAAATAATTTTTAAAACTTTATAGTTTAAAGTTTATCGTCATCTATGAAAAGGGGTAGCTTAGATTTAGCAACCAAATTAACCAAAAATCAAAACCATCCCTAATCTGTCAAATTGGTCATCTACACAAACACGGAAATCTACCAATATGGAAACTAAAATCTTGAGACAAGCTAGCCATAAAGCAGAGACGGCTAGCCGAAAAAATCTAGCGATTGTGGATTCACAAGTAGAAAACTACCAAGAGTTTCTCAGGGGAGTGAAACGCGATACAGAAGTAATCCTGCTCGATAGGTACCGGGATGGAATCGAACAAATCACCGAAATTGCCGCCTCGCGGCACAGCCTCAACAGCATTCAAATAGTTGCTCACGGCGCATCAGCATCAGTAGAAATCGGCTCAACAGAACTCAATATTCACAATATAGAAACCTATTCCAGCCAATTGCAGCAGTGGGGAAAAGCTCTCAAAGAAACAGGTAGTATTCTGCTGTTAAGTTGCAACACAGGCGCCGGGGAATCAGGTCTAAATTTTATACAAAAACTCAGCGAAATAACAGGAGCAAATGTTGCAGCTTCCAATAATTTAACTGGTAGTGCAGCACTAGGTGGCAACTGGGAATTAGAAATTACTACAGGACAAATAAATACCGAAATAGCCTTTAAAAAAGCAGTCCTAGAAGGCTACACATCAGTCCTGGCTACCTTAGCGGCTGAAGAATTTAAAAATACAACAGTAATCGGGCCTTGGATATATGGAGTTGGCAACACCCTTACACCTAGCCCCGGCTTAACCGCAGGTAGTACAGCCAACCCCAGCGGCGTTATTCCCGCTTTAGGGATTGGCGATGCACTCGGAACAGGTACTTTGAGATTAACATCAAATCAATTAAACCAAGCAGCTTTTGTAATCTACAATAACCCCATCTCGGCCACTGAAGGTCTGAGAGTTACCTTTGATTTCTTTGCCTATAACAGAGGTACTGTCCCTCCTCCGGGGGGTCCGTTCCTTGGTGCGGATGGGATTAGTTTTTTCCTCATTGACGGAACAGCTACGCCAACACAAGCCGGAGGCTACGGCGGCTCTCTCGGCTATGCTCAGACTAATAATCCCAATAATCCTGCTCTGTTTTCAACTGGTCTTTCAGGAGGTTATTTAGGTGTCGGATTAGACGAGTTTGGCTTTTTTTCCAACAATAATGCAGGGCGTGTGGGTGGCACTGGGCAGCTACCTGATGCAGTAGGACTTAGAGGCAGCCAAAGCACAGCTTATAATTTTTTAACTAGCACTGTCGTTCCCGGTGGGATAGATAATATAGCTGCACCCATTCGCACTACTCCTAATACTAAAAGAAGCGTCCAAATTACATTATTCCCGACGACTTCAGCAACACCTGACCGTCTGACAGTTGCCTTCGACTTGAACAGCAACGGCACATTTGATGCGGGCGAAACACTGCTCGATATACCAAATTTGGCAAGCGTAAACGGAGAAGTGCCACCTACTTTTAAATTTGGCTTTGCTGCTTCGACAGGGGGAAACACAAACATTCACGAAGTTAACAATGTCATCGTCCAAAGTATAGATCCGCCTACACTCGTAGCCGACGTTTCCATTGTTAAAAAAGGCCCCCTCTATGCCATACCCAATAGCACCATTACCTATACAATTACCTCTACAAATAACGGGCCAAACAGCGCCGAAAGCGTCCTGATTCAAGATCCGCTCCCAGAGGGCTTAACTTTCGTCAGCACTGACAACGGCGGTAGTTTCAATCCCACAACGAGGACGGTCATCTGGCCGGCGATTCCGACTCTGGCTAACGGTGCTAGTGAAACCCGCACCATCACCGCCACAGTTTCCCCAACACTCAGTGCTCCCTTAACTAACACTGCCTATAGCACCTCCAGCACTTTCGACCCAAATCTAGCTAACAACAATAGTTCCCAACCCATCTCTCAAGTCTCAACTACAATTGTTGCTGCTCTTGCCGACCTCGTTACCACCAAAACCGGGACTACGGCAGCAGCACCGGGTGAAACAGTTACTTACACAATTTCCACAGTCAACAACGGGCCAAGCACAGCCGAAAACGTCACCGTTACCGACAGCATTGTTCCCGGTTTAACAATAGTTAGTCTATCCAACGAGGCTGTTTACAATGCAGATACTGGGATTGTCACCTTCCCAGCGATTCCCAGCTTGCCTTCCGGTGCTCCTGCCATTAACACAGTCCGCTTCATCGCACCTGCATCTGCATCTGGCAGCGTCACCAACACTGCCAGAAATACCTCAGCTACCCCAGATCCTTTTCCTGAGAACAACAACGGCACTGATCCGCTGGCTACAGTCACCACAACTCTGACACCTAGTGCCGATGTCGTTACCAGCAAAACCGGGACTACGGCAGCAGCACCGGGTGAAATAGTTACTTACACAATTTCCACAGTCAACAACGGCCCCAGCACAGCCGAAAACGTCACCATTACCGACACCATCGTTCCAGGTTTAACAGGAGTCAACGGCGGTGTCTACGATGAGAATACAGGTATTGTCACCTTCGCGCCCGTTCCCAGCTTAGCCAGCGGTGTCACCGTCAACAACACAGTCAGCTTCATCGCACCTGCATCTGCATCCGGCAGCGTCAGCAACACCGCCAGAAGTACCTCAACTACCGCTGACCCCACTCCGGGCAACAACGCATCTACAGTCACCACACCTCTGACACCAACTCCAACTCCCAACCAACCGCCAGTTGCCAACAATACCAACTCCAGCCTAGGGCCCAACAGCAGCAGGTTAGTCACGGGATTGGGAGGCAGCGACCCCGACCCGGACGGGTCGATCGTCTCTTACACCATCAACACTCTGCCCCCAGCAGACCAAGCCGTCCTGTTTTTAGGAGACCCAGCCAACGGCGGCGTACCAGTCACAGCAGGTCAAGTTCTGACTCCTCAACAGTTGCAGCAACTATTTTTCTTCACAACAGGCAACTTTACAGGAACCAATTTCACCTACAGCGCTACAGACAACAGCGGTGCTATCAGTCCACCCGCTACCGCTACAATATCTGGACTGATAGCGCCCACACCAACTCCAACTCCAACTCCCACAACTCCAACTCCCACAACTCCAACTCCCACAACTCCAACTCCCACACCAACTCCCACAACTCCAACTCCCACACCAACTCCCACAACTCCAACTGACAACCAGCCGCCATTGGCCAACAATGCCAACTCCAGCCTCGGTCCCAACAGCAGCCAGTTAGTCACGGGATTGGGAGGCAGCGACCCGGACGGGTCGATCGCCTCTTACACCATCGACACCTTGCCCTCACCAGACCAAGCAGTCCTGTTTTTAGGAGATCCAGCCAATGGCGGCGTACCGGTGACACCAGGCCAAGTCCTGACTCCAGAACAGTTACAGCAACTATTTTTCCAAACAACTGGCAACTTTACAGGAGCCAATTTCACCTACAGCGCTACAGACAACAGCGGCGCCTCCAGTCCCGCGGCCGCTACTGTGACGGCTATCTTGCGGCCGGTTGCGCCAAATCCCACACCAACGCCAACTCCAACTGACAACCAGCCACCATTAGCCAACAATGCCAACTCCAGCCTCGGACCCAACAGCAGCCAGTTAGTCACAGGATTAGGAGGCAGCGACCCCGACGGGTCGATCGCCTCTTACACCATCAACACATTGCCCTCACCAGACCAAGCAGTCCTGTTTTTAGGAGATCCAGCCAATGGCGGCGTACCGGTGACACCAGGCCAAGT
>NZ_JAUBQE010000059.1:0-49389 GCF_036701115.1 Microcoleus sp. Pol1C5
TCTTGAAAAAGTTCTCCGATTTTGAAAAACAACATCACCCCGACTGCTTCCGGGAGTTTGTGAATAGCGACAGCGCCGAGTGTTGCTATAGTCATTAAGAAATTTTCATCAAAAAATCGACCTCGCAGAATGTTGCGACTCGCATTGGTTAAAACATTCAATCCGCTTAAAAGATAGGCTGGGATGAAAACCAGATATTCACCTATAGAATAGGGCGTGTTGTGGAGTTTTTCTTCAAAAATTAAACCGCCGACAAATAGTACAACAACAAATATCACAGGAATCAATTCTTGATTCAGGTTGAAATCTCCGACGTTGTGGTCGTGGCCATGGCCGTGGTCATGGCCGTCGTGGTTAGGATTCTCATGGGTGCGATTGTCGTCGTCGTGACTGCAACTACAGCAGCCGGAATCGCTCGATTTGGCTTTTTGCATGGTTTTTCCTGGGTTTGGGCTTACACCTGATCGTATGAATAGATATTCATATTATAGAGTCAAAAATAAAAGCTACTATATTTTGAGTTAAAAATCTAGTAGCTTTTATAAAAATATTGTTAAGTTGGTAGGGAACGTTATGAGGGATTAAGAGTAAAAACTATTCTCCCTTTCCGGTTGAGAGAGAATGATTATCCATAGTCGTTAGTCATTAACTAATTAAGCCGCCGGATAAACTCTAAAGGCAAACCATCAGTATCGGCAATAAAGGCTACTTCGTAAACATTTTGCCCGATCGCCTGTTGAGTCGGTTCTAATAAAACTTTCAAAGCTTGAAACTGGTTTGGTTGGTCTTTAGCAGCTTCCTCAAACCGTTCTTTCAGAGACTGCAACCAGCTAGGCAAGTCAGTTGTCGCCTCAGTTAAATCGAAAGATAAATGATAATATCCAACATAATGCTCGTCTGCGAAAGCATCCGGTGCAGGTTTTGGTTCCGGGATTTGAATTAGTTCGATGCGTCCGTTGAGACCTTCCATCCAACAGGCTAGAGTGTAACCAGTGGTAAAGCGATCGCTCACAGTAAATCCCAACTGTTCGTAAAAGGCGATCGCCCGGTGAATGTTAGCAGTGCGAATCGAGGCGTGGTGCATTCGATTTTAGATTTTATATTTGAGATTTTAGACTGGGAAGTAGGAATTGCGGTTTGAGATTTTATATTTGAGAGGGTAAACTCGGAAGTCGGAATTAAAAATGGTCGCATCTTTAACGCGAAAGCAATAGAGCCTTCTTCCCTCTTCCCTCTTCCTTCTTCCCTCTTCCCTCTTCCTTCTTCCTTCTTCCTTCACTTATTCAAACAACCGAAAATAGGGATATCTAATCGGAACTCCCGGCTCTTTTTCCAAATCAAAATTAATCACTTCCCAACAAGGGTCTTCTTGGGGATCGGGGCTAAAATCCACAGGCAAACCGTACAGCCTCGGCCGGGGCGATTCCGACTGGCCGCGCCAAGGCGTGCTGCGTTCCAAATAAGCGCTGATTAAGTCCCGATAGCGTTGGGCAACGATCACGCGAGTTGCTCGGTAGCCTTGAGTATAGAGTCGATCGAGCGCCTCGTGAATTTCAAACCGAATCCCGTCCGGGTGGGTGTGCTGGCGATACCATTCATTCTCCCAGCGGCGCCAGTGCCGCCCAGACTGAAGGTGAACCAGTTCCCCCGTTTTTGGATCTGCCTCAAATGCCCCGTGACGCGGACACAAATAGGTATCCGTTAGCGTTAGAGCCGGAATTGTTTGGCGACAGTGGGGACACTGAATTTCCGGGCCAAACATCGGGTATTGCAAGGCAACTTCAATCATTTATTTGCGTCCCAGCATATTTTCTCTGCAAAAGTCCCAAATACTTTTATTATATCCCGTATCAACAACCAGCTAATCTGCTAGAAGTATAACGATCGACCAACTAATGAGCAATCTCAACGAATCTCAGTCTGCACTTCCTTCCTATTGGCCAAGGCCAGATCTATCCCAAGCGGCTTTTGTCGCTGAAGGCGCTGTTGTGATCGGCAGAGTAGAGGTGGCTGCGGGCGCTAGTATCTGGTACGGGGCGGTGGTGCGGGCGGATGTAGAGCGAATTGCGATCGGCTCAAGTACCAATATCCAAGATGGAGCAATTCTGCACGGCGATCCGGGGAAACCGACGGTTTTGGAAGATTTCGTGACAGTGGGACACCGAGCTGTGATTCACTCAGCTTACATTGAACGGGGCTGCCTGATCGGGATTGGGGCGATCGTCCTCGATGGAGTCAGGGTGGGAACAGGCTCTATCGTCGGTGCAGGGGCTGTTGTCACCAAAGACGTTCCCCCTCACACGCTAGTTGCGGGAGTGCCTGCCAAACGCCTGCGGGATGTCTCTGAGGAAGAAGCTGCGGAGTTGGTGGAACACGCTAAGCGTTACGAAAAGTTGGCTTTGGTACACGCCGGGAAAGGTTCTGAGTTGGGATTTGGTTAGTTGATAGAATAAGATTTTCAGCAAAAAACTATTAGTTTCCAATGGCTTACACCGCGCCAAAAATCCTAACTTTTGAAACATTCCTCGATCGATATTGTGACAACTTCCGCTACGAGCTCGCTGACGGAGAATTAATTGACATGGAACCAACAGGCCCGCACGAAACCGTCAGCGGTAAACTAGCAACTCAAATTGGCATCGGCATCGCAGCCGAAAAACTACCCTGGTTCATTCCCCGCACTTGTTTGATCCGTCCATTTTCAGATGCAGCTACTGCCCGCCGTCCTGATATTGTCGTATTAGATGAAACTGCTATTGTCAGCGAACCTCTGTGGGAAAGAGAACCTGTGATTACGCTGGGGCGATCTGTTAAATTGGTGGTAGAAGTAGTCAGCACTAATTGGGAAACAGATTACGCCCGAAAAGTTGAAGAATATGCTCTTTTAGGAATTCCAGAATATTGGATAGTCGATTATCGCGGATTGGGAGGCGTGGCTTTTATCGGTAAACCAAAACAACCTACTATCACCGTTTGCCAACTGATTGACCAAGATTACATCCAGCAACAATTTCGCCTCGGTCAACCGATTATTTCTCCTCTGTTAAAAAGCTTGCAACTTCGCCTGGATGATATTCTGCCCCGTTAGGCGATCGCCCAAGCGATTTTAGATTTTAGATTTTAGATTGGAGAATTGATGAAGCCGGCGAACCTGGAACCAATTGCTTTAGGCAAACAATCAACAGTCAACAACCTTCGGAAAAATCGGGATTTGTTCGAGTGATAAAAGTTTAAAATTAAATAAAAAAATTGTCAATTCTCGATCGAGCGCTAAGATTAATCACATGAATAACGATCGCACATCCAATCCAAACATCCCCCCGCACACCTGGAAACGTCCCATTGGCCTCGGTTGGGAGAATCCCTATACAGTCCGCTACGCAAGCAATCTCGACGACGGGCCCTGGCACGGAATGCCTTTGGGCGGATTCGGTGCCGGCTGCATCGGGCGATCGCCCCGTGGCGACTTTAACCTCTGGCACATTGACGGCGGCGAACACATTTTTCGCAGTTTGCCCGCTTGTCAGTTCAGCGTTTTTGAAGAAACTCAAGGTAAAAAACAAGCTTTTGCACTCTCCACTGAACCGCCTACCGATGGCAGTTTATCTAGTTGGAAATGGTATCCATCGGAAGGAAGAAGGAAGAAAGAAGAAGGAAGAAGGGAAGAAGGAGAAAGAACCGGGGAAGAGTCTAATTCTTCGGGTACTTATCATGCTTTGTATCCGCGCAGTTGGTTTGTTTACGAAAATGTGTTTCAGGCTCAATTAAGCTGCGAGCAATTTTCCCCAATTTTGCCGAACAATTATCAGGAAAGCAGTTACCCTGTTGCCATGTTTGAATGGGTGGCGCACAATCCTACAGATGCGCCGATCACTCTCAGCATCATGCTGACTTGGGAGAATATTGTCGGTTGGTTTACTAATGCCAATAAGTCCCCGAAAGTGATGGTGCGAGATGATGGTAGTCCATTTTATGACTATCAATCCCGGTGGGGAGAAAGTGCCGGAAATTTGAATTTGTTGGTGGAAGATTTTCACCGCATCGGTTGCGTCATGACGCGGTTGACTGCTGAGGACGAACCGCAAGAGGGGGATGGACAATGGGCGATCGCAACTATTACTAATCCGGCGGTAGAAGTATTCTATCAAACTCGCTGGAACCCGGCGGGGAATGGCGAGGATATTTGGCGCAACTTTTCTGCTGAAGGTTTCTTGTTGGATGACAAAGACGAGACAGCCGCAGCAGCAGGAGAACAGTTGGCTTGTGCGATGGCAGTTCGCTTTACTCTTCGACCGGGAAAAACGCGCAAAATCCCCTTTATTATAGCTTGGGATTTGCCCGTTACTGAGTTTGCATCGGGAGTTTGGTACTACCGCCGCTATACAGATTTCTTCGGCCGCAATGGCAAAAATGCTTGGCCGATTATTCGCACTGCAATGAAGCATTCGGATACTTGGCGCGAAAATATCGAAGCTTGGCAAAAACCGATTTTAGAACGGAAAGATTTGTCAGACATTTTTAAAATGGCGCTGTTTAACGAGTTATACGCCCTGACAGACGGCGGTACTCTGTGGAGTGCGGCTGACGAACGCGATCCGAAGGGTCAATTTGCGGTTTTGGAATGCATTGATTACCGCTGGTACGAAAGTTTGGACGTGCGGCTTTACGGTTCTTTTGCTTTGTTGATGCTGTGGCCGGATTTGGAAAAGTCGGTGGTTTTAGCGTTCGCTAGAGCAATTTCAGCCGGAGACGATACGCCGAGAATTATTGGCTGGAATCAAGCTTCGGCTATTAGAAAAGCTGTCGGCGCGACGCCGCACGATTTGGGTGCTCCTAACGAACATCCTTGGGAGAAAACGAATTATACTAGCTATCAAGATTGCAATTTGTGGAAGGATTTACCTTGCGATTTTGTGTTGCAGGTTTATCGGGATTTCCTGTTGACTGGCGGCACAGATTGTGAGTTTCTGCAAGAGTGTTGGCCGGCAATTGTTGAGGCTTTGGCTTATCTAAAAACTTTTGATGAGGATGGGGACGGAATTCCTGAGAATTCGGGAGCACCGGATCAGACGTTTGATGACTGGCAAATGCGGGGGATAAGTGCGTATTGCGGGGGTTTGTGGTTGGCGGCGCTGGAGGCTGCGATCGCGATCGGCGAAATCTTGGAAGAGGCAGCACCGCAGATAATTCCTAATCCCAAATCAAAGATAGCACTATATCACAGTTGGCTGCTACAAGCAAGACCGAGCTATCAAGAAAAACTGTGGAACGGTCAATATTACCGTTTGGACAGCGAGAGTAATTCCGAAGTGGTGATGGCTGACCAACTGTGCGGTCAATTTTACGCGAAACTGTTAGGATTGCCGGATATTGTGCCGCCAGAATGTGCAGTCAGCGCTTTAGAAACTGTGTACGATTCTTGCTTTTTGAAGTTCAACGATGGCGAGTTCGGTGCGGCAAATGGCGTGATGCTGAATGGTTCGCCGGAAAATCCGAATGCGACTCATCCTTTGGAAGTTTGGACGGGGATTAATTTTGGGTTGGCGGCTTTTTTGGTACAGATGGGGATGGAGGATAAAGCGTTTAAATTGACGGATGCGGTGGTGAAGCAGATTTATGAGAATGGGTTGCAGTTTCGGACGCCGGAAGCGATTACGGCGGGGGGAACTTTCCGGGCGAGTCACTATTTGCGGGCGATGGCAATTTGGGCCATTTACGGGGTGTTGACGAATTTTAAATAGGGCAAAATGTATATTAGCTAGTGAATCCAACTAAAATTTAAGCCTTAAACTCCCTTTTTAGCAAGGAAAACGGTTAATTCAACTATCAATAAAATTGACCGTAAAAAGTTTTTCCCTTCGAGGAAGACATTAATTTCTCATGCTAAAACTTCAGCTTGGCTAAAATTTGAGCATGAAAAAGCCCGCAGATGGGAGGGCATCGAACTCGGCTATAAACGAGAGATAAAAAGGGTCTGAGGCAATTGTTGAGACCAATGCAGTTCGCACCTTAGTTGTATATAATTTGGAGCGATCGCCAATTTCAAGATAAAATAGAAAAATGTCAAATCCCTTACTTTCCCTCAACTACGAACCCGCCATCGAATCTCTCGGTGGCGACTATTTTGATGAAGTCCCTGCGGCCGATTTTCCGCAGCACATTCTCCGGTTCCGCAACGATGAATTATTGCCAAAATTGGGTTTAGACCCCGCACAAGTAACCGACCAACATTTTATCGAAGCGTTCGGCGAATTTCACTGCGTCCGTCCCTTTCTCGCACTTCGCTATCACGGCTATCAATTCAACGCATATAACCCCAATTTAGGTGACGGTAGAGGCTTCTTATACGGCCAAGTTCGCGGGACTGACGGCCGACTTTACGACTTCGGCACTAAAGGTTCCGGCCGCACTCCCTACTCGCGCGGCGGTGACGGTAGACTCACTCTCAAAGGGGGAGTTCGCGAAGTTTTAGCCGCCGAAGCTTTGCACCGGTTGGGAGTTCGGACATCTCGCTGTTTTAGTTTAGTTGAAACGGGCGAGGCTTTGTGGCGGGGCGATGAACCATCTCCGACGCGATCGTCCGTAATGGTGCGTTTCAGTCATTCTCACATTCGGTTTGGAACTTTTGAAAGATTGCACTATATCCGCCGCCCGGATTTAACTAAAAAACTTTTAGATTTTGTTATTGAATATTACTATCCAGAACTGCATTTAGAAGCAAGTAATGTTGGTATCTCGCCTGCCGAAAAATATGCGCTATTTTATGCAGATTTAGTCAAGCGAGTAGCCGAATTAGTCGCTCAGTGGATGGCAGCAGGATTTTGCCACGCTGTGCTGAATACTGATAATATGTCGATTACTGGAGAAAGTTTCGATTACGGGCCTTTCGCTTTTATCCCAACTTACAAGCCTGAATTTACAGCAGCTTATTTTGACCATTACGGTCTTTATTGTTACGGGAATCAACCGTTGATTTGTAGGGACAATTTAGAGAAGCTCCAGGAACCGCTAGCAGCGGCGATTCCTCAAGCTGATATGGATGCGGGTTTGGCAAAGTTTGGCGATTATTATAATGCAGCTTATCGGCAGTTGATGCTCAATAGATTGGGATTTGAGGATTTGCCAGAGGCGGAGGGAGATGAGTTGTTGAAGGTGACAATTAAAATGCTGGCGGAGTCTCAAGTAGGCTATCACGATTTCTTTTTTGAACTGCGAAGACAGTTCGATCGCACTTGGCGAGATGATGCTAGTTTAATTTTTGCTGAGGCGGAACCCGCGGACTTGATAGCACCTTGGCGACAGTTTTATTATCACGTTTTGCAAAGTTTGTCTGCGGATGATATGGATAAAATGGCTGACTGGCTGCTCCGGCACAATCCCAAACAATCCCTGTTGAGACCGACGATTGAGGCTGTTTGGGAAGCCATAGCTATTGAGGATAATTGGGAACCGTTTTATGAGTTGGTTAAACGACTTCAAGACCCAGAAAATTGATTGATAATAGCTGGCATTAATAGCGCTCAGGGGCTGGTTTACGTGCATTTTCTGTTGGTATGAAAGATTAGCGTGACCCAGCCCCTGAGCAATCTGAGATTATAAAATTCTGCCACATAAAAAATATAATACCCAGAAATAATGACTAATGACTAATGACTACTTGAGCTTTTCAATCTCAAATTGTGCATCTTTGTAACCGCCAGTAAGTCCTTGATCTAAAAACATTTTGCCGGCTTTTTCTAAATCGCTAATTGCTCCTGCTTTGTCTCCCAAGGAGCGGCGAACTATGCCTCTACCGTAGTAAGCAGCAGCATAATTCGGACTGATCCGAATAGCTTGCACGTAATCGGCGATCGCACTATTGTAATTCTTTAACTCCTGATAAATCTTAGCCCGATTGGCGTAAGCTTCAGCATTGTTGGGATTGAACCCGATTGCTGCTGTAAAATCTGCGATCGCTCCCTGGGCGTCACCCCCTGCGCTGCGAGCTAAAGCACGATTGTTATAAGCATTATAATCATTCGGATTCACTTTCAGCGCTTGAGTGCAATCGGCAATTGCTTTCGGATACTCCTTCAAATTTAAATAAGCAATGCAGCGATTGTTGTAAGGAACCCCATCCTCATCGCTCAGCGAAATTGCCTGAGTGCAATCGTCAATTGCCGCTTGATGCGCTCCCAAATTCAACTGCGTACTGCAACGATTAGCATAAGCATCTGCACTCTTGGGATCGATCGCAATTACCTGAGAATAATCCGCCAAAGATCCCTGATAATCTCCTAGGTGAAAGCGAGCTCTCCCCCGACTGTAAAAAGCATCAACATTCTTAGCATCAAGTTTAATTGCCTCAGTATAATCTCCAATCCCGCCCTGCAAATCGCCGCTCCCAGCACGAGCCAACCCCCGCGAATGATAAGCTTTAACAAGGTTCGGCTGCAACCGAATTACTTCGGTAAAATCCTGAATAGCCATCTTGTAGTCTTGCAGCTCTAAATAAGTAACTCCTCTTTCATAATATGTATCAGCATCCTTGGGCTGGAGATTCAAAGCCTGATTGTAATCCTCAATCGCCCCGCGCTTGTCGTTAAAATCGTGACGGGCTAGCCCGCGGTTAAAATAAGCCTGAACATATTTAGGATTCAGAGTAATAGCTTGAGAATAATCCGCAATTGCTTCTTGATATTTTTTTAAATCATAATTAGCATTACCGCGCTGGTAAAAACTTTCAGCATTTTTAGGATTCAATTGAATTGACTTATTAAAAGCCTGCAAAGCTGCCTCCGCATCTTTATTGCGAGACTTTTCTACTCCCTGTTCGTAATATTCCTTAGCTTTAATCGGATTCGGTCGGCTCCAATAACTAAATAGAAATATCAGAACTATTACCGCCCCTATGCCCCCCAAAATCAGCAACCCAAATCGACTTCCCAAACCTGAATAAAAACGATCGGAAGACACTAAGCTGGGAGCAATACTTTTCTTGTGAGCCGTATTCACCGGCTCTTGGCGGTGTCTCAACTTGCTAAGAGCTACCAAAACTTCCTCGGCAGATTGATAGCGCTTGGCAAATTGGTGACAGACCATTTTGTCAATTATATTGGCTAATCCCACTGAACATTGAGATCGGTTTCGCCAAACAATTTCTCCCGTATGAGAAGGACTCGGATCTTGCAATTTTGGCAAATCCGTACCGGGTAAACCAGTGATAGCTTGGACTGCCATCATCCCGACTGCATAGAGGTCACTGCTAAATTGCGGGTTGCCTTGAAATTGTTCGATCGGCATATAAGCCGGAGTTCCCGTAGCAATGGTGCGCGGAAATTCTGTATCGTAGTCACTGACGTGACTCGCAACTTCTTTAACCGAACCGAAGTCAATTAAAACTAATTTGCCGTCTGGTTTGCGGCGGATTAAGTTGGAGGGATTAACATCGCGGTGAATCACTCCCTGAGAGTGTACGAAGGCGAGAACTTGTAACACTTCTTCTAACAGATCCAGCACGCGTTCTTCTCGCCAAGGTTGACCGGCTACAATTTCCCTATTTAGGGCGTGTCCGGGCACAAACTCTTCGACGAGGTAGAACTGATTGGCTTCTTCAAAATAAGCTAGTAAAAATGGAATTTGATCGTGTTTTCCCAGCTTTTCTAATATTTCTGCTTCTTGTTTAAATAAGCGGTAAGCGGTTTTGAGAACAGTGGAAGTGTTGCTGGGAGGGCGCAGTTGTTTGACTACACATTGAGGGTGGCCCGGCCGGCGAGTATCGACAGCTAAATAAGTTTGTCCAAAAGCTCCTGAACTGAGAATTTGCACTACGCGATAACGCCTGTCTAAAAGTTGACCAACCATGTTCATATCTATAAGTGAGAATTGGTAACGGGGAGGTGGTAATTTGGAATTGGTAACGGGGAGTTGGTAATGAGAACTTGGTAATTGGGAATTGGTAATTGGGTCTTCTTGTTTCTTCCTTCTTCCTTCTTCCTTCTCCCTTTTTTCTTCTTTTTTTAACATCTGAATGGTGACTAATATTTTATTTAGGGTCGTTGATTTGTGATTGTGCGTTTTGGAAACCATCGGCTCTTCCTTGTTCTAGAAAGAGGGTTGCAGCTTTCTGAAAATCCTCGATCGCCCCGGTACGGTCTTTGAGTTGGCGGCGGACGAGGCCTCGGCTGTAAAAAGCGCTAGCATTGTTGGGGTTGAGCCGTAGCGAGTGAGCGAAATCCTCAACCGCTAAAGGGTAATTTTTTAGTTCTGAGTAAATAGTACCGCGATTGCTGTAAGCTACAGCATCGCTGGGATTGAGTCGAATTGCTTGAGTAAAATCTTCTAAAGCTCCCTGCTTGTCTCCCGAAGCCGATCGAGCTAATCCTCGATTGCTGTATGCTTTGGCATTGTTGCCGTTGAGTCCGATCGTCAAACTGCAATCTTCGCTGGCCTTTTGAAATTGTTTTAAATTCAGATAAGCAATGCAGCGGTTGTTGTAAGCTGCTTCATCTTTTGGAGCGAGGCGAATTCCTTCGGTGCAATCTGCAATCGCTTTGTCGTAGGTGGCCAAATTCAAGTAAGCGCTGCACCGATTGGTATAAGCATCAGCGAGATCTGGTTGCAATTCGATCGCCTTAGTATAATCTTCCATCGCTCCTTGATAATCTGCCAGATTAAACCTCGCTCGACCGCGACTGTAGTATACGCCAGCTTGTTTGGGGCTAATTTGAAGGGCTTGAGTAAAATCTGCCATTGCTCCTGTTTTGTCGCCTGCTGCCGATCGAGCTAAACCCCGATTGCTGTAAGCTGTAGCATCGTTGGGACTGAGCCGAATTGCTTGAGTGTAGTCTTCAATTGCCGCGCGGTAGTCGCCCAAATCGTAGTAGGCTAAACCCCGCTGAGAGTATGCCTCACCGTCGCTGGGATTCAGTCGCACTACTTGGGTGAAATCTTCCACTGCCCCCCGCTTGTCCCCGATGTCGAGGCGGGCCATACCTCGATTGTAGAGAGCTTTGGTGTGGTTAGGATTGACTTTAATTGCTTGCGTGTAATCCTGTATTGCTTGCTCGGTTGCGCCCATGTCGTAGCGAGCGTTTGCCCGCTTGTAGTAAGTTTCCGCGTCGCTGGCATTCAGGGCGATCGCTTGAGTATAATCGGCGATCGCGCCTGTTGTGTCACCTTGCTGCGCCTTGGTAACGCCACGGGCTAACAATTCTTTTGCTCTCGCGGGACTTTGACTCTGCCAAAAGTAAATTATCAGTGCCGTGAGGATTAAAGCTGCCGCTGTTGCAACCAAAAGCAGCAGTTTGGTTTGGCTTTGTCTTCGCGGTTGACTCATAGCGTGCGTGATGATAGTGGCTGGCGGCGGCTCAACCTCCAATTTTACGGCGATTTGTTGGAGGTCTGCTAAAACTTCCGCTGCCTCCTGATAGCGTTCCTCGCAGTCAGGGCGCACCATTCGATCGATAATATCTGCTAGGGCCGGTGAACAAGTTGCTCGGTTTTGCCAGGGAATTTCGTTTTTGTTGTTTTTTAAGGCACTCAGTTCGTTGGGTGAGAGTCCCGTCACGGCAAGCTGGGCGATCGTACCTAGAGCGTAAATGTCGCTATTGTACCGGGGGTTGCCGTTCAATTGCTCGATCGGCACGTATAACTCCTGGGCCCCCAAATCCTGTTTTTTTGCCTCATGCCGTTTCACAGAGTTCGGGGAAGTTTGCGACAACAAATGACAGTTAGCAAGTTCCGGGTTAATTTCTTTGTCTAAGCTAAAGTCTACCAATACAAATTTGCCGTCTGACTCGCGCCGGATCGCTCTGTCTGGTTGAATTCTGCGGTGAATGAAACCTTTCTCGTGTATGAACACCAAAATTTCTAATATTTCTGATAGCAGACTAATTACTTGGTCTTCATCCCAAGGTTGACCGGGTATTAGTTCTTGACTTAAGGGTAATCCGGCAATAAATTCTTCAATTAAGTATAAACTTTGATTTTCCTCAAAATACGCCAATAATTCGGGAATTTTGTCGTGTTTACCCAATTTTTCAATTATTTCTGCGTTTCTTTGAAATATAACTTTGACTAATTCTGGAGTTTGCGAACTTGTGCCGGGTAGCCGCATTTCTCTAACCGTGCATTGCGGATACCCGGGACGGTGAGTATCTGCTGCTAGATAAGTTTTTCCCACCTCACTTGAGTCTGTGACTTTAATGATGCGGTAACGTCTGTCTAGAAGTTGACCAATCATGATTTGCCCTCTACCCTGTCAATGTTCCATTATCGCATGAAATCAGAATAGCCAAAATATTTGGCTGAGTAATTTAAGTTCGATCGAGCCGTGACTCCCACCCAAAAACGGATAGTTGCTTTCCCACAGGAGTCGTTAGCCTCCCCAAATTTTAGACCAGAGTTGAATATCCCCGATTCATCTGTGGAGTCAATCTCAAATCTCAAATAGACTGACTGAGCAAACGGGTGATGGGAATGGCGAGCCAAGTCCAGCGCTGTAGCCACGCTCTTCTAATATCTTAGAAAAAAAATGCTGAAATTGTTTATCCTCTCAATGAAAACTGTATAATTTAACAACCGGGGCGGAGGTGACTCAAATGAACGTACAACTGGTTGAATCCCTAATTCAAGTTATCCTGTCTCTCGAAGCCGGCGAGCAATTAGCGATCGCAGGAAAAAGATTAAAAAATCTCCCTTGCCTTTTGACTCAGAAACTCGTGCAGCTTACCCAAAAGGGCGGAAATTTAATTTTTTTGAATGACGAACCAGAGATTTATATCCTCGAATACCGAGAAGCAATTGCCTGATACTCAAAAACAGGAAATTGAGAGAAATTTTAAATGTGTGAACAATAAAAATGTCTGAATCATTAACAAAAGGAGGAACGATCGCTGCGATCGCCACTGCCATAGTTCCCCAACAAGGCAGCGTCGGCATTGTGCGAGTTTCCGGTTCCGCAGCCTTAAAAATTGCCGAAACTCTGTTTTGCGCCCCAGGACGGCAAATTTGGGAGTCTCACCGCATTCTTTACGGTCACATCCGCCGCCCCAAAACTCAAGAATTAGTCGATGAAGCTTTGCTGCTAATCATGAAAGCACCGCGTTCTTTTACTCGCGAAGATGTGGTGGAATTTCACTGTCACGGCGGTATTATGGCCGTGCAGCAAGTCTTGCAGTTGTGTTTGGAAAATGGGGCGAGATTGGCGCAGCCGGGAGAGTTTTCGCTGCGGGCTTTTTTGAACGGGAGGCTGGATTTAACTCAAGCTGAAAGTATTGCAGATTTGGTGGGAGCAAAATCGCCCGCTGCTGCACAAAGTGCTTTGGCTGGTTTGCAAGGAAAATTAGCGCAGCCCATTCGCAAATTGAGAACAACTTGTTTGGACGTGCTGGCAGAAATTGAGGCGAGAATTGATTTTGAGGAAGATTTGCCGCCTTTAGACGAAGCTAAAACTTCTTTGGAAATAAGTCATGTTTTGGAGGAATTGTCAACAATTTTGGCAACCGCAGATCGTGGAGAATTGTTGAGAACAGGTTTGAAAGTAGCGATTGTCGGGCGACCGAATGTGGGAAAATCGAGTTTGTTGAATGCGTGGAGTAAGAGCGATCGGGCGATCGTCACGGATTTGCCAGGTACGACGCGGGATGTGGTAGAGTCGCAGCTAGTTGTGGGCGGCATTCCGGTGCAGGTGCTCGATACTGCGGGAATTCGAGAAACAGAAGACAAGGTAGAAAAAATTGGTGTTGAGCGATCGCGCGCAGCAGCAAAACAAGCCGATTTAGTGTTGTTGACAATTGACGCGGAATCTGGCTGGACAGAGGAAGATTCGGAAATTTACGAACAAGTAAAGTACCGCCAGCTAATTATAATTATCAACAAAATCGACCTAGTAAAAACCATCACTGAACTACCTTTTTCCTCGGAAACTCACCGCATAGTTACCGCAGCCGCCGCCCTCGATAGAGGCATAGAAGACTTAGAAACAGCAATTTTAGATGCAGTCAGCGGGGGAAATTTGCAAGCAGCCAACTCAGACTTAGCAATTAACCAGCGGCAAGCAGCAGCCTTAACCAAAGCTAAAATTTCTCTAGAACAATGCACGGATACTATTAGCAACAAATTGCCTTTAGATTTCTGGACAATAGATTTGCGCGGGGCAATTCAAGCATTGGGGGAAGTTACGGGCGAAGAAGTGACAGAATCAGTGCTCGACAGAATATTTAGCAGGTTTTGCATTGGTAAATAGTCATAGAAAAAGAGTAAATTAAATAGGTAAGATGTCTCGCATTTTAGTTGTATTTTTAGGGCGGGCGGGACGCCAACCCCACAAGAATTTTACTCTTTGTGGAACAGGCATCTTGCCTGTTCTTGAGAATGGTGTAAGATGTTAATTTCATCAAACTTGACTGTAAAATTTAGATGCGCCTAGGCTTAGTGAAGCAATACTACTGACAAATAACAACTAACTTATTGTCACGATCGAGGTCTTCCCAGACTTGTAATATAAAGCACAGCTTCACCTGCCGGAATACCGAGAACGTCATTGACGCGATCGTCAAAAAAGCCCGCGATACCGCTGACACCCAAACGGAGTTGCATAGCTGCTAAATTCAACCGCTGGCCCAAATGACCCGCGTCCATGTGCAAATAGCGGTAAACTCGATCGCCATATTTTCCTACAGCCCTGTTCAAATCCGCCGTGTGAAATAACAGCGCCCCCGCATCTCTGCCTAAATCTTGCCCCAAACACAAAAAATGCAATTCCCGGCGGAAATTTTTAAACCGAATTTGCCGCAATTCTTGAGCTTTCGGAGCGTAATAGTAACAGCCTTCTTCTAACCCATTCACTCCCGAAACAGCAATAAAAGTCTCGATCAAACTTAGATCGAAATAGTCTGGAGAACCGTCTAACCCTTGGTCGATATAGTGCTGGGGCTGGTAAGTAAAATCGAGCATAGCTAGCAGTTCGCCCAAGCTCAAAGAAGCACCTGTATAAGCACGGGTAGAACGCCTTTTTAGCATAGTGTTTTCTAAACTTTCCAGGTTCACTCCCCAAGGAATCGAAGGAGTGACCGTCGAAACTTTAGTACAAAAGGGAAAGTTGTATTTATCCTCTAGTACCCCTTCACTTTCATCAAGTTTCCAGCCGTCTGCTCCGGTAGGGTCTGAGTCTAAATGCGTGGCTTTGTGGAGGTATTTTAACAGTTGACCGTCGGAAATTTTAGGGTAATCTGTGGTGGTGTTTCCGGGCAAAGCAGTTTTAAATTTAGGCAAGTTTTGGTCAATATCTAGCAAGTCGGCTAAAGCAACTACACAAATAGCTCCTTCTTGCTCCGAGTCGATGTACAGTAATTCATTGACAGCTTCGTCGGCGAATCCTCCAATCAGGTGAGGTCGGTAATCGTTGACGGCGCAAGCTAACTCGATATTACTCAATAAATGACCGGTGTCTAGAAAAATTCGCCTATAAGCTCGGTCTTCGTAACGCCAAGAAGAACGGAAAAAAACAGTGGTAATGGCGATCGCCAATTGGGTATTTTCTAGCGCTGGCGACTGGAAACAAGCGGCTTGCAATGATGGCCAAACTTGACTGTCCCAAAAATGAACAAGTGAATGAGTTCTGCACTGATAGTTGTAGAGTCCGGCCGGCAACTGGGCAGTGCCGCGGGAGATTAAATAAACCTCTGCTGGGTAGAGTCCACCCGCCGACGGTGCAGATCGCAAATACAGGTAGCTGTCGTCTACCGTCTGCACTTTCGCCGTCAACCCGTAGCTGCACAGCAACAAGCTGGATAACCGATGCCACCAAGCGGCATCGGACTCGGCATCGGCATCCTCCGAGGGGTCTTTTAGATAAGGCTTGAGGTCAAAATACGCTCCAATTTTATATTCTTTGAAAGGCACAGGTTGCTCTGTCCAATCTAGCTGTTTACTTTTAGCAGCAATGGTTTCAGGGTCG
The DNA here is from genome assembly GCF_036701115.1 of Microcoleus sp. Pol1C5. NCBI lineage: Bacteria > Bacillati > Cyanobacteriota > Cyanophyceae > Oscillatoriales > Microcoleaceae > Microcoleus > Microcoleus sp. Pol1C5. Next base: position 15,941 of record NZ_JAUBQE010000059.1, read on the forward strand.
TATTTTGTCCGTTCGTGGTAGTGCTGAGCAATGGAGAGAGGATGTTCTGGCATATTTCAGTAGAGGATTGGCTTTGGTTTCTCGATCGATCTTGACATTACTAACCGCTTACTGGTTGAGCAAGGCAGAAATTTACAAATATAAAAAAAATCTTAGAAAAAATGCGACTGTTGTTACACAAGCTTAACATAATAAGAGACATAAGTATAAATACGCAGAATAATAACCATTAATTAATGTTATGGATTGGCTGCAGTAGCTGTCGTCATGAGGAATGAAAATGCAAAAGCTAAGCGCTGAGGAATTGCTTGCTCAGTATGCTGAGGGCCAGCGAAACTTTAACGCCGTTGACTTAAGTGAACATAACTTGTTTCAAGCAGATTTAACAGAAATAAATCTTTCTGGTAGCGTTCTGAGGCGAGCTTATTTGCCCTACGGAAATTTGACTCAAGCCAATCTTTATAAAACTGATTTGCAAGATGCTGAATTGGGCGACATTCAACTTTATCAAGCTAACTTGTCGGAAGCAACTTTATCAAGAGCCAACTTATCAAGAGCCAATTTGCGTCACGCCAATTTGCAAGGTGCTAATTTGCAGAAAGCCAATTTGCAAGGTGCGGATTTGTACAATGCAGATTTGACAAATGCCGATTTGAGATATGCGGATTTGAGCAGAGCTAATTTGGAGAAAGCAAAGTTAAGCAAAGCTCAATTAGCGGGCTGCAACTTATTTCGATCGCGCTTGGTTGATTTGTCGGAAGCGGAGTGCGATCGCACGACTATCGGGCCCGAAGGCTATTGATGATTTGCAGCGGCTAGTCTAGGGCGTAGGGCGATCGGCTTAATTAGTTGTGAACCGTAGCTATCCCGTAGGGAATCGCCCTTTTTAAAATTTCTTAACATTTCTAGACACCTGGGAAAATGTGAGTTACAGTCGTAGAGAACTTATCGCTCCGCAACATTGACAAAAAATAACACATTTTTCCAGCGAAAAACAGGCTAAAATTTATGAATTCTCCTGACAACAAATCCCGAGAACTCCGGCGCAAAGAACAAGAACTGCGGAAGCGCGAACAAGAACTTCGGCTCCGCGAACTAGAAGCCGAAATCGACCGCTCAGTGCCCGAACATCTAACGAGCAAGTACCAAGAACCAGACAGCCAAGCTAAGAGCAAACTCAAACTGTGGCGCAGAAAAATTATAGCAGCCGCTCAATTTACAGGCATTGTCATTGCTGTTATCGTTGCAGTTCGGATAGCATCTTGGCTGGCAGCCGCCCTGATAGTGGGAGGCATTGCTTTCATAGCTTACAAAATGTTTATTGAAGAAGACAAAAGTTGAGAATTTAAAGAGGGAAACTATCAGGAAATACCCATGAACATTAAAGTAGAAACTAGCAACTTTCTCAACGATTTAGAGCGAGTAGCCGCCGTTCGCCGAGAAATTGCCGCTCGCCTCAGCAACATCGCGACAGCCATCAACCAATCAGAATTAGTAGCAGGAGAAGCATCGGGAAAACTCGGTTTAGAAACAGACAACGCTGACATCAATGTCGCCAGTAAAAACTTGCGCCAAGGAGTCTTTCGGCTGCTAGTGCTAGGCGACATGAAACGCGGCAAAAGCACTTTTCTCAATGCGTTAATCGGCGAAAACCTACTGCCGAGCGATGTAAATCCCTGTACAGCTTTGCTGACGATTTTGCGCTACGGTTCAGAAAAAAAAGTCACCGTTTATTTCAATGACGGCAAAAGCCCAAAACAGCTAGATTTTAAAAGTTTTAAACAGAACTACACAATTGACCCCGCTGAGGCCAAACGTTTAGAAGAAGAAAAGAAACCAGCATTTCCAGATATCGATTGTGCCGTAGTAGAATATCCCTTACCTTTGCTGGAAAAAGGCATAGAAATAGTAGACAGTCCCGGACTGAACGATACAGAAGCCCGCAACGAATTATCTCTCGGTTATATCAACAACTGCCACGCTATTTTGTTTGTACTCAGGGCAACTCAGCCTTGTACAATGGGTGAAAGACGGTATCTAGAAAATTACATCAAAAATCGCGGATTGAGCATTTTCTTTCTGATTAATGCTTGGGATCAAGTGCGAGAAAGTTTGATTGACCCGGATGATCCTGAAGAATTGGCAGAAGCCGAAGGGAAACTGCGGCGGGTTTTTCAAGCTAATTTAGCTGAATATTGTTTAACAGAAGGACACGATATTTACGACGAGCGAGTGTTTGCAATTACCTCAATTAAGGCACTCAGGTTGCGGATGAAAAACCCGGATGCGGATTTGGCAGGAACTGGTTTTCCCGAGTTTATGGCCGCACTGAATACATTTTTAACCCAGGAAAGGGCGATTTCGGAGTTGCGTCCGGCGAGGACTTTGGCGCGTCAAATTTCTGCTCGCGTCCGCGAAGCTGTTGGGCGCAGATTACCATTACTCGATCGCGATGTCAATGAGTTGAAGGAAAAGATTAATTCAGTTGAGCCGGAGTTTAAAAAGCTGACTCAGATTCGCGATGAGTTTCAACAAGAAATTAGCCGAGTTAGAGATAGTAAATCGCGGGCGATCGCAGATTCTTTCCGCGCCTATGTTCTAAACTTAGAAAATACCTTTGAAACTGACTTTTTGCGGTATCAACCGGATCTAAAATTTCTGGATTTCTTCAGCCAAGGCAAGCGAGAAGCCTTTGAAGCATCGCTAAAACGAGCATTAGAACAGTACATAAACGACAAATTAGCAGCTTGGACTCTCACAGCAGAACAAGAGATGAATTCTGCATTTTCACAGCTATCGCAAAGTGCGGCAAATTACGGAGCATCTTACACGAAAGTGACTGAAAAAATCACAGAAAAACTGACCGGGCAAAAAATACCAGCAGCAGTCAGCAACTCAAACGAAGATAACTCGCCAGCTTGGGCAAAATGGGCGATGGGATTGTTCTCCTTAACGACCGGAAATCTGGCGGGCGTAGCAATGGCAGGAGCGGGTTTTGATTGGAAAAATATCCTGCTTAATTTAATCACTGTGTTAAGCGTTAGTACGATTCTTGCTAGTTTGACGGGGATTGTTTTGGGGCCGCTGTACTTGGCTTTATTGGGGATGGGTGTTGGGTTTTTGCAAGCAGACGGAGCTCGCAAAGAGTTGGTGAAAGCTGCGAAAAAAGAGCTGGTGAAATATCTGCCGCAGGTGGCTCAAGAGCAGTGGCAGCCGATTCACGATGCTGTGAAAGAGTGTTTTGATGTTTACGGGCGGGAAGTGGGCGATCGCATGAATGCGGATATTAATTCTCGGAAAGCTGAGTTAGATAATTTGCTAGAACAAAAGGAATCTCGCGAGATTAATTGTCAAGCTGAATCGCAGCGGTTGAAAAAATTGGAGGCTGATGTTTCTGCCGAGTCGCAGAGTATTGAATCGCTATATCAAGCTTTCCTAGCATCCGCTAAATGAAATAAAACAGCAATATGCAACAACCCGAAATTTATCAAAACCTGACCGACTATCTCAAATCAGCACTCGGTATTCTCGAACTGGATAAAAACTCCCAACTGTATCGAGATACAACCTCAATCTGCGACTATCTCGCCAAACCAACTTTTCAAATTGCTGTCTTTGGCCCGTTTAATTACGGCAAGTCAACTTTGCTCAATGCTTTGCTGGGAAATCGTGCTTTGCCGATCGACTTAGTACCCACTACAGGTGCTGCCATTTATGTCAACTACGGCGAGGAATTGCGCGCAAAAATTACCCTGAAAGACGGCACGGAAGTTAGCGAACCGGGGACTGATGTTTTGAAACGCTATGCCATCCTTGACGACGCGAGACAAATGCGGGATGATGTGGCCGCTGTTAATGTTTACTGTCCCCACCCTTTCCTGAAAACAGGTGTGGAATTGCTGGATTTGCCCGGAACCAACGATCGGGAACAACAGGATAATTTGGTTCGGGATAAATTGCTAACTGCTGATTTGGTTGTGCAGGTTTTAGATGCTCGCAAATTGATGACTTTAGGGGAACGAGAGAACTTGAGAGATTGGTTGAGCGATCGCCACATCAACACTGTAGTCTTTGTTGCCAATTTTCTCAATCTACTCGAACCAGACGAACAAAAACAAGTCTACAATCGGTTGTTGTTTGTTGCCGAAAGTTTTCGCTCGAACTTGCCGAACAATATCAGCAATATCTACCGCGTCGATGCTTTGCCGGCTTTGAGGGCGAGGCTGAAAGGAGATGTGGCGGCCGCCCAAACTACAGGAATTGCCACGTTTGAATCGGCTTTGCAAAGTATTGTGGCAGCTCAACAGGAACAACTAGCAGTTAAGTTGCCCAGAATTGAAGCTATAGCTACTAAAATTTGCCAATCTCTCCGAGCAAAATCTGAAACTGTCACGGCAGAAATAGCTGCCGCTCAAAAAAAGCACAAAGACAAAATTGAAATTAAACAAAAAGCTGAAAAACTGATATCAAAAGGGTTTTTTGCCAACGTTTCTGACTTCGAGAGTTGGCTTTACCAGCCCACACTGTTGCAGCGGTATCAATCGGAAATGGCGCTGTCGCTCCAGGAAGGAAGTTTTGATGCGTGGAAGCTAAAATTTCAGCGAGAGGTCTTACATCACCAGAAAACGATCGCAGAATGGGTAAATAAAGCTTGCGAATTCTTTGAGAAAGAACAGCCGATCGCGCTTTTGATTTCGTTTCCTCCAGCCCCGCAAGTCACCTTACCCGAACCGCCGCCACCTCCAGCTCAAAAGTCGATCGAGGGCGAAGTGGCTCCAGTGGCGATCGCCACCGGCTTAGGTTGGCTGTTGGGCGGGCCTGTGGGAGCCGCCGTAGTCGGCGGTGCTAGCTATATTTTGAATAAAAGAACAGGGTATGAAAAGCCGCCTGAATCGTCAGAAGCTTATCTAAATCAAGTAAAGGAAATTTGCAGCGAGGCTGCTAAAAACTATCTCGCTCGCTTCAGCACCGATACTTTTTCCATGCTGCAACACTACAAGGAAATCGCCGGAAAAGTTATCTGTTTTCAAGACAGCAAAGAACCGCTACAGACAAATATTCAGCAATACCAGATACAGTTAATCAATAATTTGTTAGAAAATATCGAATCCTGCCTTCAAATGACCAAATCTGTAATTAACGGCAAATGATCCGAACCGACATTGCGGCCAGTACGAATCTTTAAAACACCAATTTCTTTGCTGACTAGAAAGTGATCGATCGGAATATAAGCCAGCGGCATAAAAGTCGGCCAAGTCGGTAAAATGCCAAAGCCCGATCGCGCATTTCGCAAATTTCCGGTTTTTACCATATTTTTGTAGAATGGCGACCACATGGTGGTATTGAAATCCCCAACCACAATCAGCGGATTTTTGATTTGGCCTGCATACTCGCCAATGGCTGCGAGCTGTTTATTGCGAGCGATAAAACTCTGCTGTTTTATCGGTATAGTCGGATGAACAAGAATCAGAGAAATGATTTTACCTTGAAAATTCACATCTGCAAACAAGCTTTTTCTTTGCTTGGAAAAGGCTTTAACAGAAGTATTTTCTAAAGGCAGCTTGCTGTATATTGCACTGCCAAATCTCTCAGATTCTTGCAGGTTGGAAGAGTAAGGAAAAATCTCGCTTAAGACGGCTAACTCCTTCGCCCAAACTCGGCTAACTTCCACAAAAACCGCGATATCCGGTTGTTCTGTTTTAACCAGCGATATCACGTCTGAATAGCGTCGGTTATTCGTTAAAACATTTGAATGCAAAATCCGCAGGTTTTGTCCAGGAGTTGCTCCGGCAAAGGCGGCCGCTGGAAAATACCAAGGAACAATTTCCGCCAAATTAATGATAATGCAAAATGCGCTTACCAGCCACCAGATTTTTTTTGAGCGCACGATAGCGAAGAATATAAAAGTAGAGAAACCAACCAGCAAATATTGTAGTTTAAAATGAGAACTCAATTCAAAAAAAATGTTGAATTCCCCCAAATAACCGACTATTGACAATACGGCATTTACAGTTGCTGCGATAATAAACCATTTTAAAATTACGTGCTTCAAGCTAAGGCTTTTGTTGATCGTACTGTGCATCACCGCCCATTTGAGCTTGATTTTGAGGTCGTTGGTAATCGGCAATTTATCAATTTCTGTTACCAGTTGTTCTGGCTGTTCCAACACTCGCCGCTTTTGATAAAATCTCACCAGCAAGCTATCTACCACAAAATAACTAACCGAATTGGCAACAAATCCTACAAATACCAACACACCTAAGCCGATCAGCATACCAAAGGAACCGCCGACTTTGACCAAGCCCGACCAAACGGCTGCGTCACCTGTTTTCCCTGTAGCTACTATGGCTATAAATAGCATTAAAGCAGGCAATCCGACCGTGATTGTGTTTCTGATGATAGAGTCCATTGTTTATCTTCTATGTTAAGCTTTTTATGATTGGGCTTTTGCTCTAAATTTCATAAATTTCTAACGGTAAGTTGTCGGGATCTCGGAAAAAGGTAAACCGTTTTTCTGTAAGCTCGTCAATGCGAATTTGTTCTACTTCTACTCGTTGAGATTTTAAGTATGCAACTGATTCTTCGATGTCATCAACTGCAAAAGCTAAATGTCTCAAACCGCAAGCTTCAGGATTGTTAATTCTTTCAGGAGGATGGGAAAATGAAAAAAGCTCAATGGTGTCGCCGTTTCCGACTCGCAAATCTAGTTTGTAAGAATTCCTCTCGGTTCGGAAAGTTTCTTTGATAATGGAACATCCCAATACTTCTACATAAAATTTCTTCGATGCTTCGTAATCCGAGCAAATAATCGCCACATGATGTATTGCTTTTATTTTCATCTTAAAGAAGTTAGTTAGTTGCGTTTTTGCAAATGCACAGCACGCTATTGACAATTATATTTGACGATCGCAGACTCGGCGAAAAACCCTGCTAAATTCAGCGCGATCGCCCTTTATTTTCCCCCGCACAAATCTTAATCGAAAAATTTCTGTTAAAAAAGTACCCTACTTTGATAAAATGAGAGTTTTGCAGTCAATCACCCTATTTGCATCTCAGGAAACAAGCACTATGGCCCGTATGTATTACGACACCGACGCGAACCTAGACCTCTTAGCCAACAAAACGATTGCTATCATCGGCTACGGTTCCCAAGGACACGCCCACGCCCTCAACCTCAAAGACAGCGGCATGAATGTCGTTGTCGGTTTGTATCCCGGTAGCAAATCGGCAGCCAAAGCAACCGACGCGGGTTTAACAGTTCACCCGGTAGACAAAGCAGCCGCCGCCGCTGACTTCATCATGATTTTATTGCCCGATGAAGTTCAAAAAACTATTTACAAAGAACAAATCGAACCGAACCTTTCTGAAGGAAATGTTTTAGCATTTGCTCACGGTTTTAACATTCACTTCGGCCAAGTTGTTCCCCCTGCCAATGTAGACGTAGTAATGGTTGCCCCCAAAGGCCCCGGACACTTAGTGCGGCGGACTTACGAACAAGGGGAAGGCGTTCCGAGTTTGTTTGCAGTATATCAAGATGCTTCCGGTCAAGCGCGCGATCGGGCAATGGCTTATGCTAAAGGTATCGGCGGCACCAGAGCCGGCATCCTGGAAACCACTTTCCGCGAAGAAACAGAAACCGATCTTTTTGGCGAACAAGTAGTTTTGTGCGGCGGTTTGAGCGCCTTAATTAAAGCTGGATTTGAAACTTTAGTTGACGCCGGATACCAACCGGAATTAGCTTATTTTGAATGTTTGCACGAAGTTAAACTTATCGTTGACTTAGTAGTAGAAGGAGGCCTCGCCAAAATGCGCGACAGCATCTCCAATACCGCAGAATACGGCGATTTAACTCGCGGCCCCCGCATCGTTACGGATCAAACCCGCGCCGAAATGCGGAAAATTCTCAGCGAAATTCAATCCGGCCAATTTGCCCGCGAATTCGTTCTGGAAAACCAAGCCGGCAAACCAGGTTTTACCTCCATGCGCCGTCAGGAAGCAGAACATCCTATTGAAGAAGTTGGTAAAGATTTGCGAGCTATGTTTAGCTGGTTGAAAAAGCACGCCTAATCAATTTTAGATTTTAGATTTTAGGTTTTAGATGGGAATACCAATCTAAAACAGTCCTGGAGGCATAACCTCTATCAGTAAGGTGTGCATTGCACACCTTACTGCTTTGAGGAAAATCTAAAATCTCAAGTTTAATCGATTTGAGATTGGAGGAAAAATCTAAAATCTACAATCTCAAATCGTCATGTTTGAGTGTGCTTCGCTTAACCAAAGCTACAAGAAAATGGCTAATTATTGTTAGAGAAACCGGGTTTCTCGCTGGTAGTTCAAAACTATCGCCTGGGACTAGGACTTTTTTGCAATTTCTCAATATCCTGTTGCCTTTGCTCGTTGAAATCTCTCGGCCTCAACCAATCTGGCCACAACCCGACGAAGAACTTTCGACTTGCCACGCTAGTATCTCTTACAGGTTTGGGCAGAAAAGTTAAAGTGTCACCGTAAAGGGTAAACAGGGCTGCAAACAGCAGCAACAGTGGGATAAGATTTTTTTTAGGCATGGCAGTTTGGGAGTAGAGTTGGTGAAAGCGCTTTGTTATATTTTGCCCTTGCACGGACAAAAAATATCAGAGACAGCTTAAGAAGAAAAATACACCCTTCGGGGCTACGCGGCGGCGCAGAGAAAAGGAAAGACTGCTGCTCACAATATGATGTCCTCTCGAACGACCACTACAAACTGTTTTATTATAGGTGTTAGACCGGACATCAAATTATTAGCTAATGACTAATAGCCGTAAGGTGCGCAGGGCGCACCCTACATAATTATTTCTGAGGTCGAGAACTGTACAAGATACTAGGGTTTTTGGGCGCTTACCTACTTAATGATTAATGACTACTTATTTCCTTGAATAAAAGTTTGCACTACTGCATTAATTTCAGGGGAAATTTCTGTTACCAGCCGCACCGGAATTTCATTTGTAGAGGCAAATTGCGCGTATTCTGGCGTTATAAAAACTGCATATTTGTCAGCTTCTGGAGTTAGTTGAGCGGCGGTCGCTAAACTTACAGCTTTTATATAATTGCGTATGCTAGCAGCTTGGTCGCCGACAACTTCATCCCCGGTAATTACTGTGCTAGGTCTGCGAACTTGGTTTAAAGTTGTACTCGGATCTTTGACGCTTAAGTGGGTTCCTCCTACAAAACCGACTAGCCATTTGGGAGATGGAATCTTTGGGAAGCCGGCAATTTGTTCGGCTAAGGCGGGAGTTGTTTTGTCCGCAGAAGATGCTACTATTAATGTGGGAATTTGAATTGAACTCAAACCCGTTTCTCCAAATAGTAATGATGTGATAGGATTCATGGCGATCGCCCTTTTAATCCTCCCATCTCGCAATTGATACCGTTCTTCGGGCAATCCGGCAGCCGCGCACTGAATGCCTTCGCCCAAGCTGAACCCAATCAAATCTCCCTCACACCTTTGTTTGAGTCCGCTCAATTGCAGTTCGGCGCCGGCCAAGGACAAGGCTGTAGCGCCGCCGAAGGAATAGCCAATTATTACCCATCGGTCGATCGCGATTTTCCCCTGCAAGTTATCATCAGTTTGGTTCAATTTTGTCAGTTCGTCGAGTACAAAACTGATGTCTTTGGGACGGTCTAAAAACTCTTGAGGAGCTAGCAAGGGACACTTACCCGCCATCGCAGCATTGGTATTCGTCTCGTTGCTGCCCGGATGTTCTAAAGCTGCTACTACATAGCCGTGAGACGCCAAATGCTCGGCTAAGTAGCGCAAATCCGTCCGGACGGAACCCAACCCGTGAGAAAAGACGATCGTCGGTTTGTCGGCTGTCGCAGCTTCCGACCAGTACACATCAACCGGAATATGTCGATTGCGGGCACTATCGTTCAAATCTAGCGCCCGTACCTGCATGGAATTAGGGCCGGGCTGGGTTGGATCGAAAGGCAGGTTAAACGCGGGTTTAACCGGTGCTAACTGAGGTGCGATCGCCGCCATAAAGCGCTGAGTTTGCCAAAAACTTGCGTTCATATTTCCCAAAACAGTGAAAGCTCGATCGAGATCCACCACGACCCGCGAGCTCGGATAAGATTCAATAAAACTCAATACTGATAAGCCTTCCGGCGCGTTTGCTCCCTGCAGCAGAGCCGCTCGCAGCACTTCCACACCCCCACCGTCGCGCCTGGGTATCACTGTAGTCAAATCCGTCAGGATAGCAGTGCCGATGCCCGTATTTAGCAAGTTGCTCAGGCCGACTACATTTAGGGGAATTTTCGCTTTCAGCGCCCGAAAAATTTTACTGCGCTGTTCGGAGGACAGGAGATTGGCATAAGCTTGCAGTTTTGCCGGGACTCTTCCTGTTTCTGCGAGTTCGCGCAAATCCGCAACCGATATTGAAGATTCTAAAATACCTTTGCGGACAACAACCGTTTCTGCAGCTTTTACAGGAGATGTCGTGTCGCTGAAAGGATTAATCGAAATCGAACCCAAAACACTCGCCACCGAAGAAAACCATCTGAAATTTGGTCTGATGCTCATTTTTACCTTATTGAACTAGAGGGGGTAGATCACCATATTCTCAAAATTCTCCCAGATACCGAGAAATTGTCCTAGATGCCGAGAAATTGTCTCCATCGGGGTGCGATCGTCAAGGCCTCTACGCATATTTACTTGCCGATCGCACATTCCGTACCTAAGTGCACTTCTTGTGCGGGTGCTAACGATGATGAGTTGAAATATTTTTTATCGGGCGACAAAAATACAAACTTCACGAGTGAAAAGAGCGATCTGCTCGCCCGATTAATTTTCCGGAAACTGCACGGCGCTTGTCCTGACTCGGGGTAATATTAATTCTGATGATACCGGATTTGATATTTCTTAAGGCACTAAGCCAAATTGCGATAAGGGAAAGATTCAAAATAGGTTCTAGCGATTAGCTATCAAAGTTTTGCCTAAAAACTATGTACGGCGATCTAGTGTATTTCAGAGTCGCGCAGCGGAAATTTTGCTAGCAATTCCGTTGGATTAGGCTTAAATATATGACTTACACAATTCTCACAAATAGGGGGGTTAAATTTTAGGTATGTAGTTGCGCTTGTGCGCTCTCAGCTTAAGAAAGAGCGCACAAGCATAACTACATACCTTTGTTTAATTTGCCACTTGGCTTTAGTCCTCAAACATTAACCGCAGATGAATGCAGATTCATAACATCATCTGCGGTTAAAATCTTCCTCAAGATACAGGAAAATAAACAACAAGCATCGAAATATTTTGGTGAGTCCGGGCGATCGCTTCCGGTTCTTTAAGAGTTCCCGGTTTTTCCCACAAATTCTGGTGAGAAATTGTTGTTAAAATCAGCAAATCGTGTTCTAACAAATTCTGCGAAACTAGCTTGATAAAATTTCCCCGCACCCGATTTACTGGTATCTCAGAAATAATTTCCACCTCCGCAGCACTTTTGTTGCTTTGTTCCCGTTTTGTCGCCACCAACAACACTTGCAAACTCGCCTTGAGTTCCTCGGCCAAACTCTTAGCAATATCCACGGTTTCCTGAAATCCAAACCGAGTCAACTCGCTGTCAGTTACCGCCAAAATTATTCTGGCTGTATTCTGGAGAGGATCGGGAAATCGAGCAATCAGTACGGGTACGGGCGATCGCCTGATCACTGTGTCAATGATGCTGCCAAAAAAATTGTCGCGCGTCGTAGAAAATCCCTTCCAACCGCAAACAATTAAACTAGCCTCGCGTTCGGTTGCACTCCGAAGGATTCCGCGATCGATCGCATCATCTATCCTCGCGATCGGTTCAACCGCACAAGCAGCCGCATGGGCAACAGTTTCCGCAGCCGTCAAAAGTTGAGTTTGCTGCATTTTCTCTGCGGGCGAAATTGCTTCCCCGCGATCGGACAAAATATGCAGTGGCAGCAAAGTTCCCTGATATCTTTTTGCTAAGATCAAAGCCAAACGCAGCAAATTATCTTCCGTATTCGGATTAGCAACAGGCACTAAAACTCGCTCTCCCCATGAATGCTTTCCCGACGTAGCAGCCGGCAAACTCGACCCCGGCTGCTGCATTTGTTGACCCCACCGAGATACAATCCAAGGAGAAGCGACACAAGTTACTAAAATCATGGCAATGATGCCGTTCACCGTTACGCGATCGACCAATTTAATGTCAAAAGCAACAGTAATCGCCGCCAAAGTAGAAGCAGCTTGAGCAACAGAAAGACCGAACATTACCATAATGCTGGGAAACTCAAAACGAAATAATTTCCCAGGTAGCCAAGCTGCCAAAAACTTGCTCACCACCTCAGCTAAAATCATCACCGCCGCCACCAATAAAGACTGCGGCTGCTTCACCAAAATTAGCGGGTCAATTAACATCCCCACAGAAATCAGAAAAAACGGCACAAACAGCGTATTGCCAATAAACTCAATCCGATTCATCAGCGGACTCATTTTGGGAATAATTTGAGTGATAGCAATTCCAGATAAAAATGCACCAATAATTGCCTCAATTTCAATTAGTTCTGCTGCGTAAGAAACTAGAAAGAGGGTTGCCAATACAAATATAAATTCTGCATTTTCGTCGTGTCCAAATTTCTTAAAAAACCAGCGACCGATTTTGGGGACTCCCCACAAAGTACCAAAAGTGTAGATAGCAAGAGATGGAATTAGAAACAGCCAAAATTCGAGAGTGAGATTTCCTTTGAAAGCTTTGACAACAATTGCCAGCACCAACAGTCCCAACACATTCGTAATTAAAGTCCCGCCCAAAGTCGTAGTAATAGTCTGAGTTCGCATCAATCCCAATTTTGTGAGAATTGGCAGCGCTAAAAGGGTGTGCGTAGCAAAACAAGAAGCGACTAAAATTGCAGCCAGCCAGCTATATCCCAACAGCAGCATTGCTCCTGTACCCAATATCATCGGTAGCGAAAAAGTAGCCAGCCCAAATATGACAGCTTTGTCCGCATTGAGTTTGAGGTCGTCGAGGCTAGTTTCCAGTCCCGCTAAGAACATCAAAAACAGCAATCCTACAGTACCTAACAAAACAATAGTAGCGTCCCGTTGCAGCAAATTGAGACCGTTGGGCCCGACGATTACGCCAGCAATAATTAAACCGACTATTCCCGGCAGTCGCAAGCGCTCAAATAACAGCGGCGCAAGTAGCATGATTGCTAAAAGAACCAAGAAAACGGGAACGGGAGCGGTAATCGGCCCGGAAGTTAACATAAATGTCACCCTAAATATTGGCAGCGAACTGCTACCATTTTTAAAACAAAATAAGCACAATATCTATCAATCTAAAGAGGTATTATCAATTAATTACAGCGTAATTGGTAATAAGTAAGACTGGGCGGTACCAACTCGGTTTATAGGGAAAATATGGGTTTGATGACTGTAAATTGGGTGCATCACGAACTGCGATAAAAAACTATCTTTTTCAGTCCTGGAGGCACAAAAACCCGGTTAAAATTCAAAATAACAGGTTGTGAGCGATCGACGTTAACGTCGAAATCTGGTTTTTGATTCTATTTGTGTCCACCACTATTTAGGTATCAAATGCAGGGAGACACAGACATAGATCCCAAGATGGAGCTTCTTGGCAAACTCGGTCTAATTCAGAAACCCGGTTTCTTAAAAAAACCGGGTTTTTTACCACAACAGAGAATTTCGATGGGTTAGTCTTGGACGCGAAAAAACCCGGTTTCTACGCAGCGTACTTAACCGTACCCTTACCGTAGCTAAGTATGTATTTGTTGTCAAGTTTTGTCCATCTAGTTTTCAATGATAGGCTAAGCGATCGACACAATACTAGCTCGCTCGTAAGGCAATCTGTTAGTCGGCAAAACCTCCAAATTCATTTGCAACGAATCCAAAGCAGGATTTTCGGCTAGCAACTTTTGCGTCAAACTCTTATTAAGAATTTCCCAGAAATCCGTTTCATTGGGATAATTAGTCAAGAAAGTGTCGATGCTTTTGTAAATCGGCACAAAGTCTGGATACTCATCCTGCGTAATTCCTGGTTTGTACTGATATTTGACATCAATATTGAGGTTATTCAAACCCTGGTGATCGATCGAGTAATTAGGAATCTTGAAATCCCATGATTCGCCTAATTTACCATCTTGACTGCGAGTAACGGTACTGCTGCGCTCGTAAGGCAATCGGTTCGTCGGTAAAACATCCAAATTAACCGTCACCGACGAAAGTGCCGGATTGTCAGTGAGCACTTTTTCGGTCAGATTTTTGTTAACAATTTCCCAAAAATCTGTTTCGTTGGGGTAGTTAACTAAAAGATTGTCAATGCTCTTGTAAATCGGCACAAAATCAGGATACTGATAATTTTGAATCCCGTCTTTGTACTGATAATTTACATCAATATTCAGGTTATTTAAACCTTGATGATTAATTGGGTAATTTGCCAATGTAAAATTCCATTTCTGCGTCAGTTGAGCATCGGACGGAAAGAAAGCAATTCCTATTGGACGCTGTAGCTTGCTGTCGGGAGGGACAAAAATAGAACTGTTACTCGACCCAGGATTTCCCGATATTGGCAGCGGTTCGTCAGTCTTGCCATTGTACCGCAAAACAGCGCCGGCACCGTTAGCATTGGCGCGGTTGTCAAAGCCAACTGCAAACAAATTGCCGATCGGCGAAAAAGCCAAACTACCTACATAATTGCTACTGGGCGAAGTATCAGTATAATTGGTAAATAAAACCTTGACCAATTCCCCACTTCTTAAATTGTAGCGCCTGATATCGTTAGCAAAATCGCTGACATAAAGGTCGCCGTCAGCGGGCCCGATTGCCATTCCCAAAAGACTTGCAAATCCCTGACTCCGAGGCGAAGGATCGGGCGAAGCAAAGATACTTGACTGCCGGTTTTGCGGGTTGTAACGCAGCACCTGACTGGGGAAACCTGCGCTAAAATCTGGTTTACCGTTGCTCGCAACACTCCCCTGCGTTGTCACGTACAAATTGCCGTCAGGAGCAAACAGTAAACCGTTCGGGCCATTCAATCCTCCCGCTTGCTGATTTCCCGCAGCAAATACATCAATAAACTGTCCTGTTTTGCCGTTGTATCGGAGAATTTGGTCACTCAAAAAACTGCTGACATAAAAATTACCGTCAGGGCCAAACGCTAAACCGTAAGGGCGAAACAATCCGCCACTTTCATCGGCCGCCGTGTTCGGATTATCGCCGACAAACTTGTCAATAAATGTGCCAGTAATTCCGTCATACCGCAATACCGCCGATGCTGTTGGTTCTCCCGAATTTCCGGGCTGATCGCCGCTACTAACGTAAATGTCCGACTTATCATCGCCATTGCCATCTGGCCCAAAAACGATGGTATCTGGATTGGACAAACCGCCGCTTCCCGGTGCAATAAATTCGCCTAGAAAATTGCCGGTATTGCCGTCAAACCGAAGTACATTATTTCCCCTGCTATTGCCAACTAGGAAAGTTCCTTGAGGATTGCTGGGTTGAGTGCGAGTAACTTTGCTGGTGCGGTTGTAGGGCAAGGTTTGGCTTGGCAGAACGTTGAAATCTATCTTAATTGCCGCCAATGCAGGATTTTCGTTGAGGATATTTTGAGTCAAGTTTTTATTGACAACTTCCCAAAAATCTGTTTCGTTCGGATATGTGGTTAAAAAGTTATCAATGCTCTTGTAGATTGGCACAAAATCCGGATATTCATTGGGAGAGATTTCCGGCTTGTACTGGTAATCTATATCGAGATTGAGCTTGTTCAATCCTTGGTGATTGATTGCGTAGTCTTTGACTGAAAAATTCCAATCTTCTGTGATTGTTCCCGATTGACTGCGGAAAACTGTACTGGCGCGATCGTAGGGCAATGTCTCCGTTGGCAAAACTTCAAGTTGAATTGTAACATCTGTCAATACCGGATTTTCATTAAGCAGCTTTTCCGTCAAATTTTTGTTAACAATTTCCCAAAAATCTGTTTCGTTCGGGTAGTTAACTAGGAAGTTATCAATACTTTGGTAAATGGGCACAAAATCGGGATATTCGTTCTGGGTAATTCCCGGTTTTAATCCGTAACCTACTTTGAGATTTAGGGTGTTTAAACCTTGGTGCTCGATGGTGTAATCTTTAAAATTGAAAGCCCAGTTTTCATCAGGAAATAGGGAAGAAGTTTGGGATAGGGTGAGTTCTGGCCCGCCACCACTATCACCAACAGCAAAATCCATCCCTGTCAGTTCGTCTGTCTGAAGTTGAGTGGAGACAGCGGTCTGGGATTTTACACTACTATCAACTTTAAGATTATCGCCTCCTAACGATTGGAGACCACTGTCGGTGGATGGCCCAAAAAGGTCGATCGCACTACCAGTCGCAGCAGCCGTCAAATCTGGTTTTTGATTCAAATCGTAACTGGTATCAAATAAAATATTGGTATCGCCTACGGCAATTGTCCCGATCTGATTTAAGCGATCGAACTTACTGCCAAATAAGTCTGGTATTTCCGCTGGAACACCCACAACATTTCCCGGAATCTGATTTTCTTCAAACAGTCCTGCTGTGTTAAACATAAGTTATTTTTTTAGATACACCCGCCACCGGGAATTAATTTGAAAGAATTTTACCCTACTTCCCCAAAAAGTCAAGTAGTTTAAGAAGTATTTTATATTTTACAAAAACTCAACCTGAAATTTGTCCCCTTTCTCAATCCTATCGTTTGCCGTTGCATCGGTATTGTTCAAATGTCAAACAGTCAACAGTCAATAGAAATTTATGCCAAAAACCGGATTTCTTGTTCGCCGCGCACAAGTCCTGATTTGGCATACCCATAAAAAAGGGAAACGTGCTTTTATTTCTTGCTCTTCCCTATTTAAAATCTAAAACCGGGAAAGGTTTCGCCGCTTCCATCTGCGCCGCTAAAGCAATTAAAGTTGCTTCCGCCGCCGGTCGCCCGATAATTTGAATTCCCACGGGCAAACCGTTGTTATCTAAAATGGCAGGAAGTGCGATCGCAGGCAAACCGCTAGCATTAAATGGCGGACAAGGAGCAATCCAATTAATAATCCGCTGCAAAGTTTCTTCAAAACTCAAATCCGCCCACTCTCCAACCCGGATGGGGGAGTGCAGATAAGTCGGCAAAACTAACACATCAAATTTTTCAAAGAATCCCACAATCCGCCGTGAAATCACCTGCATTTGATTCACCGCCCGCAAATATTCCCCAGCGGAAATAGTTCTTTCCAACAGCCAGCGATTCATCGGTTCCAAAGCAGGGCCTGGAATGCCACTTGCCGCCGCCCCAGACTGCCAAATTGCGATAAACGGTTCGATTAAACCCGTAAAATCCGGGCATCCCGGTTCGACATTGTGGCCCAAATCTGTCAATAATTTTACTGTTTCGAGTACGGCTTCCTGACAGATAGCCGCAGCCTCGCCCACAGGGGAAATAGTCGTAGAAAACGCAATTCGCAGTTTGTCCACCTTTTGACGGGAAGCCTCTAGAAACGTCGGATTTGAATCTGGTAGCCAGTACGGATCGCCTGTTGTGTAGCCTGACATTACATCCAAAAGTGCGGCGGCGTCAGCTACAGTGCGCGCCAGGGGGCCGTTGGCAGAAATGCCGCTGAGGTAATCTCCGACAGGTGCCCAGGAAACTCGCCCCCGCGATGGTTTAATGCCCACTAAACCGCAGCAGGAAGCTGGGCCTCGGATCGAACCGCCGCCGTCTGAACCTTGGGCGATCGCACACAAACCGGCTGCTACAGCGGCCGCTGAGCCGCCGCTAGAACCTCCGGGCGTATAGTCTAAATTCCAGGGATTGCGCGCGGGCGGGAAACCTTCTGGTTCGGTGTAAGGTAATGAGCCAATTTGAGAGGTGGCTGTTTTGCCCAGAATGTTAAATCCCGCTGCTTTGATCCGCCATACTACTGACTCGTCGTAGGCAGAGATGTTACCCAGCAAAGCCTGAGTGCCGTATGTACAGGGAACGCCGGTAACTGGTGTCAAGTCTTTAATGGCGATCGGCACTCCGAAAAAAGGTGGCAATTCCTGTGGCTTGTTTAACCCAGCTAGTTTTTCGGTTTGAGATTTAGCTAGGGCGATCGCCCGCTCGGCCGTTACTGTAAAATAACTGCCCAGCTCAGGGTTTAATCGCTCAATCCGTTCCAAGTAGAGATTGACAATTTCTAAAGGCGACACTTCCAGGGTGCGGATCGACTCCGCCAACTCCAGAGCTGGAGTAAAAGCCAGATCGACAGAATTCATCGGTTTAAGTCCTTAATAGTTGGATGAAGTATCAATTTATACTGTTTGAGTGCGGAAAACTCTTTCCATTAAAAAATTTATCCAAAAATGTGGAAAATCCCTATTTGGGCGTAGATAAAGAGTGAGCGCATCCTCCTATTGGCATAATATTTCCTTTGTATTTCACCAGCAGAACCTGATCTTGCGATAGACTGAGGAGAACAGTTAAGCTTTTGTGCAAGAGACGCTCTTCGGGCGATCGGCATTGTCCAACTCCCACAAATCATCTGTTCGAGTCAGCCTTCTCACCAACTTAAGGTAGCGCATATGACACAGCAGCATCCGCCAGCTCCTCGCCCGCCCGTACCCGGAGCTCCCCCACTGCCAGGAATACCCCGCCCTCCAGCTCCAGGGATGCCCCCCAGAGCAGCAGGAATGCCGCCCGCACCGCCGCCCGCACCAGCACCAGCACCAGCACCGCCGCCGCAATCCTTCGCCACACCTAAAGGTGCCAGCTTTAGCAGCGGCGGATCTCCGACTTTGAAAGAGCTAGTCCTCCGAGCCAAAGATGAAGGAGTATCCGACCTTCACCTCGGCGTAAACGAAGTGCCTCGCTTCCGCACGCGGGGCGAAATTGCCGACATCGGCTATCCACCAACAGATTTAGATACGTTTTTTGGCTGGTTGCGCGAGTGCATGAGCGATGAAGAAATTGAAATTTTCCAAAAAACCCTAGACTTTGACGGCGCTTTCGACTTCGGGTTCGTGCGGATTCGGATCAGTTGCATGGACTCCTTAGCCGGGCCGGCAATGGTGCTGCGGCTAATTCCTTCCAAAATAATGACACTGGAGGAATTGAAGCTGCCGGAGGTCTTTAAGAAAATATGCGGCTACCACAAAGGGCTGATTTTGGTGACGGGCCCGACAGGTTCGGGTAAGTCTACCACCTTGGCTGCGATGATCGATTACATCAATAAGAATAAAGCCTACAATATCATCACGATCGAAGACCCGGTAGAATTCGTACACGAAAGCAAAAAATCCTTGATCAAGCACCGGGAGGTCGGCAGGCACACGCTCAAGTTTATGAACGCTCTCAAAGGCGCTCTGCGGCAAGACCCGGACATGATGCTAGTAGGAGAAATTCGGGACAGAGAGACGGTGGAAATCGCCCTCAAAGCCTCTCAGACAGGTCACTTAGTTGCAGGAACCCTGCACACCAACAGTGCGATTAAAACCCTGAACCGGATTCTGGATATGTTCGGGCCCGAAGAACAGGAGGCCATACGGGTTTCCATTTCCGAATCCCTAGTGGCGATTATTGCTCAACTGCTGTGCAAAACCACAGACGGGAAGCGGGCTGCTTTCCACGACGTTTTGATCAATACCGACGTGGTTAAGGAATACATTCTGAAGGGCCAGAATGAGGAAATCAATCAAATCATGATCAAAGATACTTATGAAGGCATGACGACGATGAATAAGTCGCTCTACGGCCTTTATCAAGAAGGTCGGATTACTGAAGAACTTTGTGTAGAGAACTCGCCGTACCCGAACGAAATGGCTCAGATGCTGCGAGGTCGAGTCTAAAGGTCGAGTGTTAACTGTTAACTGTTAACTGTTAATTGTTAACTGTTAACTGTTAACTGTTAACTGCTATTGGTGTACTGAATTGAAAGTCGATCGCCCGATTTTGCCAGAAATTTTCAAAGGCATTGCGCTGTTTACACCAGGGGGAGACTTAATCTATTGCATAGACCCGCACAAGCAAACTCGCTGGCATTTGCAGTTGTGCGTAGCTCTACAGGAGATCCTCGGTTTGTCGGAACCGCCACATTTTCTGATACCTTGCTACACTGCAACCGTTGACTCCTGGCTCGATCCAGGCGATAGGCAGGTGCGGGTTGCTGCCGAGGCTTACCCCCCCGTGCTGCGACATCAAACGCTGCTGAACGCCATTTTTGGGACTGGCGACTTAGTGTGGCATCCCCGGAGCGAAGAAATGTGCGAACCGATGGCGATCGCTACTTATTACCAACAATTCCCCGAACTTTGGGAAAATCACGACTTAGTTGTACAGTATGCCAGCCCCGAAGCTCGATCGGACTGGAGCAGTTCGATCGTAACTCCCTTGGATCTTCCGCCATCGCAGCAGACTCGGCTGCCCAAACCAACAGCACTTACCCCACCGCCACAAACTCAAGGGTACGTTTTGCGTCTGTTTGTTTCCGGCAGCAACCCCAGCACTGAACGCACCCTGGAAACTTTACACCAGTTTTTAGAGAAATGCCTCGATCGTCCCTACACTTTAAAAGTAATTGATGTTTTGAAACATCCAGACCAAGCTGAGGCAGATCAGATTTCAGCAACTCCTACTTTGATTAAAATCTGGCCGAAACCGGTGCGACGAATTGTCGGGGAATTGAACGATGATGAAAAAATAGTGCGGCTGCTGAGCTATTCGGAATTTTAGATAGGGTCGAGGATTTTTGCGATTATTTACTACTGGCGATCGCGGTTTTAGTAGCGATGGAATTAACAGCATTTAGTAATTCAGTCCTGGACGCAAAAAGTGGTTTGGCGTTCTACTTATATCGGTTAGGTGTTCTTGGGCCGTACACCCTAAATATAGACGTACTGCATCCAGGAGTGAATTGCGGGTGAGGCACTGCACTCACCGCGAATAATTAGGGTAACTTACTTGGCTTGAAAATTGTGGTAAGGTGCGCCGAAGAGCACCCTACTTTACCACAATCAATCTGGCAATCAGGAGAATTGAAAACCGTGCCTGATGTCAAAAAGGTCGATCGACTTAATCAGGAAGACAAACATCAGGAGCGCACAAACCGGGGAAATCCAAAGTTGTGACTTCCAGCGTATCCAACTCAATTCTGCGAATTACATGATTGTTCGTATCAGCTACAAACAAGTGAGGCCCGATCGCACTCAACCCTGAAGGTTCAAAAAATCGAGCCTTGAGACCTTTAGCATCAACCAAACCTGCTGTACCATCTCCAATCATTGTTCTGCACGTACCGCCCCGGTGGTCGATCCGCTTAATTTTGTGATTGTAAGTATCAGCCACCCAGAGGTAATTTTGAGCGTATTCAACACCCAAACAGTGCTGCAACCTGACCTCATCACCGCGACCATCTTTATCCCCAAAACCAAACAATTCACCGCTACCGCAAACAGTGCGAACCTTCGGGTCTTCATCTATACCCACAGCACGAATCGAACTAATTTCGCTGTCGGCAACAAACAACTCCGATCGATCCGTAGCGAGGCCGCTGGGCTGAGAAAAAGCAGATTCTGCAAGATTCCCGTCCACACAGGATTCTCGGCCAATACCCGCATAAGTGCCGATCGTGCCAGTGTCTAACTGCATTTCCCAAATTTGGTGTGAACCCGCCATTGCAATAAAAAGTCTATTTCCAACTCTTTCTAAATCCCAAGGCGAATTCAATTGCGTTTCTAAACCCTTGCCGCTGCGGGGTGAAATTTCGTGACTTTGTTCGCCGGTACCAGCAACAGTTTCTACCAGTTGAGTCGTAAAATCAATCTTTCTGATAGCATGATTTTCCGTATCAGCAACATATAGAATTTGACTTTCTGCATCAAAAGCCATACCTTGAGGTGCAAAAAACTCAGCCTCTTCAAAGTCCCCATCAGTTAAACCCGATTTGCCACTACCGATGACGTGCAGTACCTCACCTTCGAGGGTGCTGACAACAATCCTATTATGTCCTGAATCAGCAATAAATAAGCAAGAACCGACTAAGTTTTGTATGACTGAATTAGCAGGCCCGGGCAATACAGTTTCATCTACAGATTCATTTTCCTGGCTCATTTCGCCCAAAAGCGCGCCTTGTTGGTGAAGCTGTTTTGCCTCCGTTGCAGCGATCGCAAAGGCCAGCACTTTACCTGGAAAAGCCAGCGGTGTTGATACAGGTTTGCGCTGTTTTTCTAAGCTAAAACTGAGTTGTTTAAATTTGAGTGCATTTTTATCTTTGTATTCAGCAATTAACTTGCCAACTAACTCGTCAAGTGCTTCTCTATTGCCTTCGCCGGAAACAAAGCCGACGACATAACTTTCAGGATCGATCACCATTAAAGTCGGCCAAGCGCGAACGGCATAGCTTTGCCAAACTTTCATGCCGCTGTCTACAATTACCGGATGTTCGATATCGTAGCGGAGGATAGCTTGGCGGATGTTTTCTACTTCTTTTTCGTTTTCAAATTTGGCCGAGTGAACGCCGATAACCGTGAGGGAATCTTTATATTTTTGTTCGAGGTATTTTAAGTCTGGGAGGACGTGCAAGCAGTTGATGCAGCAGTACGTCCAGAAGTCGAGGAGGACAACGCGCCCTTTTAAGGATTCAATGGATAAAGGTTTTTCGGTGTTCAGCCAGGGGTAGTTTCCGGGGAATTCTGGTGCTCTGACGCGAGGCATGGCATCTCCTGGGTAGGATGTGAATGATTTTTTTACTTCTTTAATTTAGCGGGAAGTTTGGCAGGATGGGGAAAACTGGAGGTTAAACGATGGCTTGTGGTACAGGTCGGAGTGCCTGTACCACAAGAGGGGGGCGAGGGGTGCGATCGGGTCTCACTGTCCTTGTTGTGTATAAATACTCAAAAAAATCCTCTGTAATTAAAATCTAAAAATCTTAGCCAAGATGCTTGACATTCGTGGCTGACCAGTTTAAGCTAGGTCTAGGAACCTTAGCCAAGGTTTTTAGGAAGCAGCCTATGTCTAAAATTATCTATGATGTCATCCAGCGTTTTGAGGTAGAAAAAGGCGTACCCCGCCTGATTTCAACCAATATTCAAGTGATTGAAGGTGGCGAAGATTTGATGTCTTTGGCTATTAGTTTGTTAAAGGAACTTGGTTTCTACGAAAAGTTTGAGGAGAAGCGAACCTCTCAATATATAGGATACAGAGTGAAGAAGCCAGGGAAAGGGGATAAACGTTATCAACTTGTTTTTCAAGAGCGAAAGGATAGTTTGTTTATTTCTATTCCTCAAGATATCTTAGACGAACATATACTCAACTTCAAGTATTGGACATTGCTAGAACTAGAACCTGAACTTACAGCAGGAGCAGTCTGGGTTTTACCTAGTAAAAAAGAGCTTTTTTTAAATTCACTCGATGCGCGATTTTCTACCCTAATAGAAGGAAAAACCAGGGGAGTTTTTTATATAAATAAAATTACAGAGCGACTAATAGACTCTTCGGATTTTTCGGAAAAAATTAACGTTTCTTTGGCTTACTGTAAACGAACAAGTCTCCAAATTCCCCTTAAAAAAAACGAAAAATTTCCCATTGAAACCTTAAGTAATAGGGACAGCTACCTCCTACTCAGCGAAGATAAGCTTTTTCCCTACGCATGGCAGGTTTCTATCAGTTCAAGTGAAGTTTTAGAAGAGTTCCTTGGTCACTTTGCAAAAATTATCATGGAGGCACAATAATGTCTGTCAAAGCTAAAAGACTTGTCAACCCTTACGAAGAAAGAATGCTTGAGTTTCTTCACACCTGTGTAGACAACAACTATAAAATCCATACACAGGTTAGCTTATCCCAAGTTTGCGAACAAGTCAGCAACCTTGATTGGGAACTCAAAAAGTTTTTATTTAGTCCCAGTGCTGTCGATGCCCTAATCACAGACTTGAACTACAATCCTTGCCTAGTAGTAGAGTTTCAGTCTCAGTACCACGATAGCCCAGAAGCGAAAGAGCGCGATCGCAAAAAAGCTACTTTACTTGACTTTGCCAAAGTTCCCTTAATTTACTCGCGGGTAAAAAATTGTGGTTTGTTATATCTATCCTCTCAAAATGAGGAAGTAGTTTACAATTGATACACGGGACAAAACAGGGAAAATGCCCAAGCGCTAATCAGGCAGTATTGCAGGGAATCAGTCGCGCCTCAAGTTCAGCTTATAGCTTGGTAACAGACCTTATGCAACTCTTGATTCTTCCCAAATCTACGGGGCGATTGGAAATCGTCACTACACACACAAAACCCGCCTGGGCGGGTTCTCAAGAGGCCGCGCAGGCAGACTTCGTTTGTTTAGGCGCTGTTTAAACCGGCGTTTTTTCTCCTAACAGCAACCTCCGCCGTTATAATGCCAAGTCGAATCCGTAATTAACACCTTATCCGGCATTAATCCGCCCAACTTCCCAGCCGTTTTATCGCACACCGCCGCCGGAACTCCTCGTTGCAAAACGTGACCTGCCCCGTCATCAAACAGCTCTTCAGACCCCGTATAAATCGCCGTCTTGCCAGTGAAAATGCAAGCTCCGTCATCCGGTACATCCACTTTGAAAGACACCGAATCCAGGCTTTCTAACAGCAAATCCGCATCCAATTGATAATTGT
The DNA here is from genome assembly GCF_036701115.1 of Microcoleus sp. Pol1C5. NCBI lineage: Bacteria > Bacillati > Cyanobacteriota > Cyanophyceae > Oscillatoriales > Microcoleaceae > Microcoleus > Microcoleus sp. Pol1C5. The sequence continues at coordinate 40,558 of NZ_JAUBQE010000059.1, forward strand.
GTTTGTCCAGCAATCGGTAAGGCCTTCTCGCCCGCACTTCGACTTGCCCAAAACCAACGTCTACAAGGTGTTGAACGTATTCTTCGTATGTCAGAGCACCGGACAAACACAAGGCACGCAAGCGTTGGTCTTGCTTCAAATGCTGCGGAATTGGCCGAGTTGCGATCGGATCGCTCATCAACAATCTGCCACCCGGTTTTAACACTCGATAAGTCTCTTTTAATGCTTTAGCTAAATCTGCGGGTTCAAAGATATTAAACAAGCAGTTTTGGGCCACAACATCTACAGAAGCATCCGGCACCGGCAACGCAAAAGCATCGCCTTCACGAATTTCTACAAAACTCGGATCAAACCAATCATTTTCTTGGGCCGCAATTTGCAAGTTTCGTGCAGCCGCATCTCGCATTGCTGGAACCGGATCGACGGCAATAACGGCTCCTTTGTGTCTAGAAAAATATGCAAATTGTAGTGCTTCTAGGCCGCCGCCGACGCCGACATAAAGCACGAAGGGATTGCCGACAAGTTCGGCGGCGTGAACGGTTGTGCCACAGCCGTAATTCATTTCTTGCATTTGTTCGGGAATTTTTAATCCTGGCAATTGCAAGGGACTGCTTTGGACGCAGCAAAGTCCGATTTGGGGTGTTTCGGCAACATCACTGTAGAATTTGGCTGCTGTTTCGAGGTAGGTCATTTTCTAGTGTCCTTTAATTTTTAACCGCAGATGGAGCACGGGCGGGACCCCCATGCCACGAAGAAGCCCCGAAAGATTTTGTTAGGTGGCAAATTCGACTTTTTGTTCGGATTTGGGCGGATTTTCGGGTTCGGAAACAGTTGTTTTGGGATCTGCTAATTCGGTGGTTGGCTGGCTAGGAGTTTCAGCGGCAACTGGTGGGGTTGGCGGTACAAGATTGGGAGACTCTTCTGGTATCGCGGGAGCGACTACTTTTGGTACTGGAGCTTTTCCTGTTATTTCTGGCAGGGTTGGTGGCTCTGAAGGAGCAGGTTGGGGTTCTTCACGCAAGAAGTTGCGGAACCGATTGTAGTATCCTTTATATTCCTGTTTTTTTGTTTGGGGAGATGCTGTTGGGTTCGGTTCTATTTTTTTAACTGGTGCAACAACTTTCGGGGTTTCTAACTGGGGAGTTGCTGTCGGTGTCGGTTCTATTACTTGAATGGGTTCTACAATTTTCGGCGCTTCGAGTTCGGGGGTTGCTGTCGGTGTCGGTTCTATTACTTGAACGGGAGCAACTTCGGGAGCGACTGTTGGCTCTAAGCTGGGTTCGGTAACAGGGGTTTCTGCAACTGCTGGTGACGGTTCGACAACTGGTGTTTTTTCTAATGCAGGTGTCGGTGTCGGTGTCGGTTCGGGGCTTGGGGTTGGTGTGGGTTCGGGGGGTTGGTAGGTGCGATCGACTATACCGCGAGTTTCTGCTGTTGTTAGTTCGCCCCGCACTAATTTTGAAAGAGGATCTTGACCGAGCGGTTGGAAATTTATCAGTCTGACTGTATTATTAAAGGCGTTTTTGACGATATTTCCTCGTTCGTCAATTAATTCTAGCTGTACCCAGTTTTTCCCTGGTTTGAATCCTTTAAGATATATAGGTTGCCACTGGTCGATCGCAAAGCTTTGGCCGTTGACTGTGGCTCGAATTTTCCAATCGAGTATTTCATCTTGGGAATTTTCTTGCGCCACTTCGTGGGGGGGGGCATTTGTCAAGTAAAAGTCGAGCAGGAGGGGTTCTGCCCCGTAGCTGCCTTGGGGGCTGTTGTACGTTAATAGGGGCAATGTTCGATCGGGATTATTGTCGTCTGTTTTGGTAAAAACGTGAAAGGTGGTTTGAGCAACGGCACCTTTGTTTTTAAAGCTTTCTTCCCAAGGGCGAACAGCGAACACCTGCAGGGTATGGGTTCCGGGTTCTAAGTCGGAGAGCGTTAAAGGTTGGTTGATGTCGTAAACTGCTGCATAAGGTTGGTTGTCTAATAAAACTTGCAGATGGGGGCCCAAACCCAAGTTTGCATCTTTGAAAATGGGCAAGTCCTTCACTTGGAACTGAACAGACACATTTATATCCTGAAGCACTTCGTCAGGTTTTGGATTCAAAATACTAATTTGAGGCTGGTAGATTTCTAGAGCCTGACGCAGTTGTTGAATGGCTTCTGGGGGAGAAACCTCTGAGATTCTGTTTACCTGGGCGGTAGCTGAGCCGCTCTTGTTCCCTGATTTGGGCAATTCGGAATGGCCCGCGCCACAACTTCCTAAACCCAAAATTAATACTGCTACTGCGAACAATGCCAGCAGCCTGCCTGCAACCGTTCTGTGCCAATTGATCCCAATCACGCAACCATACTCCTAGAAGCCTTCTCATAGGGAACTATAGCCCAAAAATGAATTTAGTATTGGGGAATTGCAGCTCATGAATTCCAAAGGCTCCTAGGAGGCAGGATTGAGGCAGCAGCGGGCAACCCATCATCTCCCACTCTTAATTCCCGCAGCCTTTTTCCCAAACATATATCTACAAATGAGTATTCCTAAATTACTTTATCTTTGAGTTTTGTAAAGTTAATGGCAGTACCCCTTGACTTTTTCGAGGGACTGTGGGATTTAAAGGCGTTATTACATCAAGAATTGAGCCTTTTTTAAGTATTGTTAACAAGCGATTAATACTCCTCTAGCAAGCTTATAATTCATAAAACTCCCTCAAAAGGAGCAGCCGTATCAAGTCTGAATCAAGGACGAGATCGGCCGCTCATCTGGAGAGAAGAGTTGGCAGTACCCAGTCACATTGTTAGCGACACTGGGAAACTGGCTTCTTCACAGAAGCAAAATGCTTGGGGAGACGATGCACCTGCGTCTAACTCTGCAAAGAGTAAAGTGTAGTGCAGTGTCGGCTTTTTCGAGAATCCCCCGCCTAATCAAGCGCGGGGAGTGTCCGGTACAGTATTCAGTTCTCGTTCCTTGTCTTACCGAGAGGAGAGTCTTCATGACCATTAGTCCTCCAGAGCGAGAGGTAAAAGCTAGGGTAGTAGTCGATAAGAATCCGGTTCCAACTTCTTTCGAGAAGTGGTCAAAACCCGGCCATTTCGATCGCACTCTAGCTAAGGGGCCAAAAACCACCACTTGGATTTGGAACCTCCACGCTAACGCTCACGACTTTGACAGTCATACAAGTGACTTAGAAGACGTTTCGCGCAAAATCTTTAGCGCTCACTTCGGCCACTTGGCAGTAATCTTCGTGTGGATCAGTGGCGCATATTTCCACGGCGCTAAATTTTCCAATTACGAAGCTTGGCTGACAAATCCTACAGCCATCAAGCCCAGCGCTCAAGTGGTCTGGCCGATTTTTGGTCAAGAAATTTTAAATGCAGATGTAGGCGGCGGCTTTCACGGAATTCAGATCACCTCTGGTCTATTCCAGTGGTGGCGCGCCAACGGCATCACTAACTCATACCAGCTATATTGCACTGCGATCGGCGCCCTGGTAATGGCAGCTTTGATGCTATTTGCCGGTTGGTTCCACTATCACGTCCGCGCTCCGAAACTGGAATGGTTCCAGAACGTGGAATCGATGATGAACCACCACTTGGCTGTGTTGTTGGGCTGCGGCTGCTTGGGCTACGCGGGACAGCAAATTCACGTGTCGCTGCCAATCAACGCTTGCATGGACGCGATCGATGCAGGTTCACCGCTGACAGTCGGCGGCAAGCTGATCAAAACAGTTGCCGACATCCCCCTGCCGCACGAGTGGATTTTGACACCGGGCTTGATGGCTGACATCTACCCGAGTTTCGCTAAAGGTTTAACCCCCTTCTTCACCCTCAACTGGGGCGCATACACAGACTTCCTGACCTTCAAAGGCGGTCTGAACCCCACCACAGGCGGTTTGTGGCTGACTGATACAACACACCACCACTTAGCTTTGGCAGTGCTGTTCATCGTCGCTGGTCATATGTACCGGACGAACTGGGGCATCGGCCACAGCATGAAAGAAATCCTAGAGAACCACAAAGGCCCCTTCACTGGTGAAGGTCACAAAGGTCTCTACGAAATCCTGACTAATTCTTGGCACGCGCAACTCTCGATTAACTTGGCACTGATGGGCTCTCTGAGCATCATTGTTGCCCACCACATGTATGCGATGCCTCCGTATCCGTACATCGCGACGGACTACCCGACTCAGCTATCCCTGTTCACCCACCACATGTGGATTGGCGGATTCCTGATTGTTGGAGCAGCCGCTCACGGAGCAATCTTCATGGTTCGGGATTACGAACCCGCTGGAAATGTCAACAACTTGTTGGATCGCGTGATCCGGCATAGAGATGCGATCATTTCCCACCTGAACTGGGTTTGTATATTCTTGGGCTTCCACAGCTTCGGTCTGTACGTTCACAACGACACGATGCGGGCTTTCGGTCGTCCTCAAGATTTGTTCTCGGATACCGGGATTCAGTTGCGTCCGATATTTGCCCAGTGGGTGCAAAACATCCACGCTTTGGCTCCGGGCACAACAGCGCCTAATGCTACGGAAATCGTCAGCCACGCTTTTGGCGGCGGTGCAGTAGTCGTCGCCGGCAAAGTAGCGATGATGCCGATCGAGTTGGGTACGGCGGATTTCATGATCCACCACATCCACGCTTTCACCATTCACGTTACAGTCCTGATTCTCTTGAAGGGCGTGTTGTTTGCACGCAGTTCTCGCTTGATTCCCGACAAAGGCAACTTGGGCTTCCGGTTCCCTTGCGACGGCCCCGGCCGTGGCGGCACCTGCCAAGTTTCGGGTTGGGATCATGTGTTCCTAGGCTTGTTCTGGATGTACAACTGCATCTCGATCGTGATTTTCCACTTTAGCTGGAAAATGCAGTCGGACGTGTGGGGAACAGTAGCGCCAGACGGCACAATTTCTCACATTACCGGCGGCAACTTCGCACAAAGTTCGATCACGATTAACGGCTGGCTGCGGGACTTCCTCTGGGCGCAAGCTTCTCAGGTAATTCAGTCCTACGGTTCGGCACTGTCGGCCTACGGTTTGATGTTCCTAGCTGGACACTTCGTCTTCGCCTTCAGCTTGATGTTCCTGTTCAGCGGCCGTGGCTACTGGCAAGAACTGATTGAGTCGATTGTTTGGGCTCACAACAAGCTCAAGGTAGCTCCGTCGATTCAGCCTCGTGCTCTGAGCATTATTCAGGGTCGGGCTGTGGGTGTAGCTCACTACCTCCTAGGAGGAATTGTCACTACGTGGGCATTTTTCCTAGCGCGAATCATTTCGGTAGGGTAAACTACCCCTAGGTTTTGGATTCTCGATTTGGGAGGAATCTCAAATCGAGAATCCAAACTCCGAACCGAATCCCTTCAATTTTGTTCAGGATTCAGGATTAATCAAGGCTTATGGCAACGAAATTTCCAAAATTTAGCCAAGACCTTGCCCAAGACCCGACCACACGGCGGATCTGGTACGGGATTGCCACAGCACACGACTTTGAAAGCCACGATGGCATGACCGAAGAAAATCTTTACCAAAAGATTTTTGCTTCTCACTTCGGCCACCTAGCAATCATTTTCTTGTGGACTTCGGGCAGCCTGTTCCACGTAGCATGGCAAGGTAACTTTGAACAGTGGATTAAAGACCCCCTAAACGTCCGCCCGATCGCTCACGCGATTTGGGACCCGCAATTCGGCGCTCCTGCTGTAGAAGCTTTCACTCAAGGGGGCGCTTCTAACCCGGTGGATATCTCTTACTCTGGTGTCTACCATTGGTGGTTCACCCAAGGGATTCGGACAAACGCCGACCTGTATCAAGGAGCTATCTTCTTGCTACTACTGGCGGCTGTCTTCCTGTTCGCAGGTTGGTTGCACCTCCAGCCCAAGTACCGTCCCAGCTTGTCTTGGTTCAAAAATGCTGAATCTCGCCTCAACCACCACTTGGCTGGTTTGTTCGGTGTCAGCTCTTTGGCTTGGACTGGTCACATGGTTCACGTTGCTATCCCCGAATCTCGCGGACAGCACGTAGGTTGGGACAACTTCTTGTCTACCCCGCCTCACCCGGCCGGTTTGGCTCCGTTCTTCACTGGTAACTGGGGCGTATACGCCGAGAATCCAGATGCAGCGAACCATGTCTTCGGTACTTCCGAAGGCGCTGGAACCGCAATTCTGACTTTCTTGGGTGGCTTCCACCCTCAAACAGAATCCCTGTGGCTGACAGATATCGCTCACCACCACTTGGCGATCGCAGTTCTGTTTATCGTTGCCGGTCATATGTACCGGACTAACTTCGGTATCGGTCACAGCATCAAAGAGATGTTGGATTCTAAGGCAGGTTTGGTCGGCGGCAAGAGTGAAGGGCAGTTCAACTTGCCTCACCAAGGCTTGTATGAAACCTACAACAACTCGCTGCACTTCCAACTGGCATTTCACCTCGCTGCTTTGGGCGTAATTACCTCCCTGGTAGCACAGCATATGTACGCGATGCCCCCCTACGCTTTCATAGGTAAGGACTTCACGACTCAGGCTGCGCTTTACACCCACCACCAGTACATTGCTGGATTCATCATGGTCGGCGCTTTCGCCCACGGAGCTATCTTCTTGGTGCGGGACTACGATCCTGAAGCAAACAAAGGCAACGTGCTCGATCGCGTGTTGCAGCACAAAGAAGCGATTATCTCTCACTTGAGCTGGGTGTCGCTGTTCTTGGGCTTCCACACTCTCGGCTTGTACGTTCACAATGACGTTGTAGTAGCTTTCGGTACTCCGGAAAAGCAAATCTTGATTGAACCAGTGTTCGCACAGTTCATCCAAGCTGCTCACGGAAAAGCTCTCTACGGCATGGATGTGCTGTTGTCTAACCCCGACAGCATTGCTTCTACCGCTTGGCCGAACTACGGCAACGTATGGCTCCCAGGCTGGTTGGACGCGATTAACAACGGTACTAACTCTCTGTTCTTGGCGATCGGACCTGGCGATTTCTTGGTTCACCACGCAATCGCACTAGGCTTGCACACCACCACATTGATCTTGGTCAAGGGAGCTCTAGACTCTCGCGGTACTAAGCTGATGCCGGACAAGAAAGACTTCGGCTATGCTTTCCCCTGCGACGGCCCCGGCCGTGGCGGTACTTGCGACATCTCTGCTTGGGACTCTTTCTTCCTGGCTATGTTCTGGATGCTGAACACCCTGGGTTGGGTAACGTTCTACTGGCACTGGAAGCACCTAGGCATCTGGCAAGGTAACGTGGCTCAGTTTAATGAGTCTTCTACCTACCTGATGGGCTGGTTCCGCGATTACCTCTGGCTGTATTCTTCTCAGTTGATCAACGGTTACAACCCGTATGGTACTAACAACTTGTCTGTCTGGGCCTGGATGTTCTTATTCGGACACCTTGTTTGGGCAACTGGTTTCATGTTCCTGATCTCTTGGAGAGGTTACTGGCAAGAGTTGATCGAGACTTTGGTTTGGGCTCACGAGCGCACTCCTTTGGCTAACTTGGTTCGGTGGAAAGACAAGCCTGTTGCTTTGTCAATCATCCAAGGTCGCGTTGTTGGTTTGGCTCACTTTACTGTGGGATACATCCTCACTTACGCCGCCTTTGTAATTGCCTCGACAGCCGGGAAATTCGGGTAACTCTGAACTCTGGTTTCTAGGTAATTAAATGAAATCCCCTGCCTTCTGGCGGGGGATTTTTTTGTATAGAAGAAGGAAGAAGGAAGAAGGAAGAAGGAAGAAAGAAAATGCAGCCACGGTAATAGCTTCAGCGATCAAGAATGTCCTAACTGTCTTGGCGATTGGTATATTGGGGTTAATCGAAAGGAGAGACTCAAAGGGATTGCAACATACTATGATTGAGCAAAGACAACTTCCCGATTCAAAGAAAGTTAAGAAAACAGTCGCCTGGGTGTGGGACAGCAAGCGAATGCTAGAAGCTTGGGCTCGAACATTAGATGAACTAATTGCGATGGTAGAAGCTGATATATCGCAACAGTCCGATTAATGTTCATCGGCGAGAGAATGCGAAGTGGTTGGCTGAGTCTGTCAAGCCGGAATAAAAGTGCGATCGCAACTAAATTTGTGAGTTAGTCTGCTGGAACGAAGTCATGACACAGTGGTATAAGGAAGACCTCGCATATATTCATCATGTTGGGCATAGCGATTATGCTCTCAAATCTGCCCCTGCTATATTGAATATTTTGGCCCAAAACAACCTACAAGAAGGTTTAGTCGTGGACTTGGGTTGTGGCAGCGGATTATCCGCACTAGAATTCACAAAGGCTGGTTATCGTGTTCTGGGAGTTGATATTTCTGAGTCTTTGATTGCAATTGCCCGAAACAGAGTGCCAGATGGCGAGTTTCGAGTTGAGTCCCTGTTTAAAACTGATATCCCACCGTGTAATGCTGTCACCTCGATCGGCGAATGTTTGAATTATCTGTTTGATGCAGACAACGATCGCCAAAACCTGGTGCAATTTTTCCGTCGCATTTATCACGCCTTAACCGAGGGCGGTGTTTTCATTTTTGACATTGCAGAACCCGGACAGATTCTAGCAGGAAACACAACCAAAGGATTCACGGAAGGAAAAGATTGGATAGTTCTGGTTGAGAAGGAAGAAAATCAAGAAAATGAAACTTTAATTCGCCGCATCATTACTCTTCGTAAAGTAGGGGAAACCTACAGGCGAGATGAGGAAATACACTGTTTGCGGTTGTACAAGGCAAAAGATATTGCTGAAGCACTCGATCGCGTAGGTTTTCAAGTTCAAATCATACGTAGGGCTTGCTGAATAAGTCCAAAAAACTCAAAAAAGTTCGAGCGCGCTATTGCCCGCCCACGCTCAACATAAGTT
>NZ_JAUBQE010000120.1:0-3653 GCF_036701115.1 Microcoleus sp. Pol1C5
ACCCTAAAAACCTCAAACCCTCATGGAGAGAGAACGGGACAGACGGGGCTCGAACCCGCAACTTCCGCCGTGACAGGTGGGTAGTACAATAAAAATAGTATTTTGGAACCCATTATGAAAAATTTAGACCCAGAACAAAATCGCGAAATTCTTGGGCAGATGTTGGGAAATTCATTGATGCCAGTTTTTCGGGAAAGGACGGACGCCGATCGCGCAGTGGAAATGACCGAGGAACACGTAAGGCTGGTGCAGCAAAATGCAATCACGTTTGCATGGCAAGAAGGTTTCACAAAATATGCCCTGGGTTTGCAAAAATTGGTGGCAGCGTGGAAAGAGTTACAGTAATCAATCAAGAGTAATCAGTCAATAAAAAACCGCTGGCACACACTAGCGGTTTTTATTACGCTCACTCTTTGCCGCCGTTCATTTCTTTAAGGCAGTCTAGGACGGTGTCGCGATCGATTAAGCCGACAGCGTTACCCAGTTGGTAGGTAAGCTCGTTAACCGATATACCTTTGTTTGCTTCTAGGATTATTGGAATCCATCTTTTGATTGCTGCTCTCTTTTTGTCGTTCATAGGTTTTGAATTTTTAACAGTTTTTTGGCTATTGGGCGACGGGGCTAAATTGTTAAGTTGTCTCCCTCCCGAACTGCATCTCTGAAATTTAAATCAGGACTAAAGCTCGGAATCATTTTCTCAGAAGGTTGTCGAGTGCGACCGAGGTGCTGTTTGCTGCGGTAAAAAACCCCAAAATTTGGAATTTTCACAACCTGACCGCTGGCTACTGCTTCGACAATCGTGGCAAAAATTTCGTCATAGGCAGTGCTTAAGTCGTAAGAAACCGACTCAGGCGTTTTTCCCTTCTTTTTTGCGATCGTTTCAATTAATTCTTGTTTGTTCATATCACACCTCAAGAAAGCGAGAATCGCATTACAACAACGGGAATGTCTAGGAGTGAAACTCCGGTAACTGCTACTGCCTGCCCGTATTTTTCTGCCATTGCTTGAGTAATAGCATCTTGGCTCATGGCTGTAAACTTACCAACAGTATTAGAGCCAAAACCGTCGAGAGGTTTTTTGTTCGCTTCCTCATTAGCTGCTTCCCAATATTCTGCAACCACTAAAATTTGGTTGCTATCAGCGGTAAACTTGCAACCGCAACGTTCGTAACTGTCGCTATATGCTGTTATTTGGATTTGTGACATTTGTTGGCTCCTATTTTTAGGCGGATTTAGCCTGATAACAATCTGGATCTTCGGCGTAGCTAGAATAATCGCCCTCCCAGTGGCTGAGACAAATCGCCTCCAAATATTCGCGCTTGTACTGACTTTGCTTGTGGTGGCTCAAAGCTAGTTCCACGTCGTACTCTTCAATGGTTTGGGCAGCCTGATTTAGCGCCGATCGCAATCCTTCAATTTCATCCTTGAGTTTTACCTCGCCGGTTCGCAGCAACTTTTTTATAGTGCGGTAAACCCATACCTCAAATTTAGGGTTGAGCCAAGCTGCCAACTTCAAAGCAACTTCTTCATGCCCCCATGTTCCTTGCTCTTGCGATCGGCCTCCTTTGACAACATCAATAGGGCTTTTATTTTCGATATGAGAATTTCCCATATCGGAAACAATGCTTGCGCTGTCTTGGTTTGAGGTCGATATGGGAATTCCCATATCGACTTTTGATGCCGTTACGGGAATTCCCGTATCGACCTCAGAATCAAAGTAAAAAACAGCCAAGTAGTCTTGAGTGGATTTCAACCGTAAAAAATCCGCAACATTTCGTCCATGCGTTTGGCACATTTGGGTCAAATTCCAATATCCGTCCTCACGAATTGAGATTGACTTGCCTTCAAAGTTTTGGGCCATGATGTCAGTCATGTTTACACTTCCTCCCTTACATACTCAAGTAACGTAGCTGGAGTAATCTGTGTCTCCATATTTTCGGAATCTTCGGCGAGTTTATTCAATGCGTTACACAAATCATTAAGCCGATTACCGTCAATGCGAGGCATCGTCTTGGCATTTTTTAGTCTTGATATGGCGTTGGTGCTAGTTTTCAGACATTCAGCCAAGTCAGAACCTTTTATGCGATGCCGCGCCATAATTTCACTCAATTTCCACCTAATCAACGTCTGAGTCACAAAAATCAACTCTTCAAATGTACTACTTTTTAGAAGCTAACACGAATTACTACACTTGTAAAGTGGAAATATAAATATGTGATTTCGCTTTCTACACGCCAGACGTTGACAAGTTTTGTAAGTTGGATTACCATAGCGAAAAGCGGCCCACACCCCTGTCGTCGAAAACAAAGTGTGAACCGCCCTGACCCGTAAACTTACGAGTACCTCCATGCGAGGTAATTTTATTATGGCAAATCACGGACTGAGCCGCCGCCAGTTTTTGGCGTGCGCGATCGCCCTTTCCGCAATAATTCCCAGCGCAAGCAAAATTGTTGGAATTGCGATCGGAGCTACCGAACCTGAATTCTGGTTTGGAGAATTGGTGGATTTTGTGTGGACTGACGAAACCACTGGCAAAGTCCAGTCTGAAACTGGACAAGTTATTGGGGTTAACTGGGATTTCACGACTGAGGAATGGGAGTACAGAATAATGTGGTTGAGCTCAACAGCTTACCCGGACGATTATTACCCGATGTGCGACGGGCAACTTATCACGGCTGGAGAGATTAGCAAGCATTAACAATTAGAGTCAAACTTTGGTGATCTATGCCCCCTAAAAAAGGGGGTTTATTTTTGGCTTTAATCATCTAAGTGAAAAACTTCTCTATTTTTACTGGCACTACCCAACACCGCAGCATACAGATCGCCCGCTGGAGGATCGTAGCGAGTTGGTTCTTTGTGCCAAAATTCGGCATCTTCAAAAAGTTCTGGTCTTTTTTGAAAATACCACTGCCAGCAACCCGGCCACCACTTCCAAGCTTGCCAAAATCCGTAGGGAATAATTGACCGCTCCACTACATAACCCTCCATGTTTGCCCAGGACGGGCGATCAAACCAACTCCACTGAATTGAACAAGGCGGCGCCCAACCGGCTTTTAAGATTTCAGTAAAATAATCGTCGCAGGGTGAAACTTCTACATAACAGCCATCAAAAGGTAAATCGACGGCCGGCAAAAATCCCCACTGTCGCATATCGCCAGATATAACTTTGATGTATTTTTGCTGAGTTTCATCGGATAGTGGCAAACTTTCAAGAATTACTGGGATGGGTTCGGCTTCAATTTGAGTTTCGCAATACCAACCAAAAACAAGTCCACCACCTCTAGGGTGTTCGCCTTCATAAAGCGAACCTTTTTGGAAACGCAACTGCACTTTGTCGGGAAGTTCGCCGAATTCAGCTATTACCGTTTTAATTACCTCGATCGTCTCAACTCCCAAAATTCTTTGATCTGCTACCGCCGCATTAATTAATTTGGTGACTTGTCCGAGACTTCCGCTTTTAGAATGTTTGGTGTCTGCGTCTAAATATTTTTGAATAGCAGCCCTCAATTTTCTTTCAAGCAAATTTTTATCAGTCATCTTCGTCGTCCAATGCTGGTCTGTCAGAGGCGAAATATGTTTCACCTTTATAGTCGCCCTCGTCTTCATCCCTGCAAAATTGGAGAAGCTCGATCGCAAAAGCTAATTTAGCTTCTT
>NZ_JAUBQE010000060.1:0-47550 GCF_036701115.1 Microcoleus sp. Pol1C5
ATAGATGTTCAGCCTATTTTACATTTTTTTTTGTACCCCCTTGACAATTTGCACTTTTTCTTAACTTGTCACAAATGGCTGAAAGGTGGTTTCTGTACCTGGGAACTCATCAGTCCCCTAGAACCCTCAGAGTTGAGACAGCAGGTTTTTGCCTTGTCTGCGCGATCGACTCCCAGTCCTCAATCCACCCAATTAACCCTGGAAAAAGTAGCAACTGAACTCAGCCAAGACTTAAACAGAGAAGTTTTTTTTTACGAAATCAGTACAGGTTTCTACGCCGGTTTAAACGAAAACAAAATCCTCACTGGTTAGGGAAACTAACTGAATCGAAACAAGCACTGCATAGTCTTACTGCCATCCCAGTGCACCCGGCTCTTCCTCACTCATTGTGGATCTAGCTAAATAGAAAAGCCTGGATAGCCTAATGGTGATAATCCGGGCTCTTTTATCCCTATTTACTTAGGAAAAAGCTAAACAGTTGCTGTACAAGCGTCACCACCTACTTGTGTGACCATAGACCAGTAGCCCACAGTCACTGGGGGTAATTATTAAGTAAACTCAGCCTTGAGGTACTCTTGGAGGTTGATTGCATTTAATCTGGTCTTGTTTGCATGATTCCGAGGTTACATTAAATCTGGCTTGAAGTTTTGGTGGATTTAGCTTTAATGCAATCTCGAAAAAATCCTGATTGTGACCTGAATAATTATAAAATTTTGAAATGCGGGCTTTACTTTTTTGGCATTTTCCTAAAGATTTAGCATACTAAGTAGGGAAGAGCCCCCAAAAATAAGAGCTGTGTTAAAAACGTAAAATCAGGATTTAGAAGTTGGGAATTGTGCTTTGTAGTGGCAAGATGACGATATGCTGAGAACGATCGCTCCTGGTGCGCGTATCCTTTGTCGAGATGCTGAATGGCTGGTAAAGTCTACGACTCAATCTTCTGATGGCAGTCGGGTTATCAAAGCCGTTGGTGTCTCAGAATTCATCCGAGGACGGACCGCACAATTTATTGAAAATCTGGAAGATGATCTGCAAGTCCTACGTCCAGAAGAGACTGAATTAATCGCCGATACATCCTCTGGATACAAGCATAGTCTCTTGTTTATCGAATCCCATCTGCGACAAACTGTTCCAGACGATCGCCGAATTTACTTGGGGCAACAGGCAGCAATGGATGTAATGAACTATCAACTGTTGCCCGCTAGCAAAGCCCTACAGATGCCAAGGCAACGGATTTTGATCGCTGATGCCGTAGGGCTGGGGAAGACGCTAGAGTGTGGAATTTTGGTGTCTGAACTCATTCGTCGGGGGCAAGGGCGACGCATCTTGGTCGTCACGACCAAATCGATGATGGTGCAGTTTCAGAAGGAGTTCTGGATTCGGTTTACAATTCCCTTGGTTCGGCTTGATTCGATGCAACTGCAACGGATTCGGACTCGAATTCCAGGTAATCACAACCCCTTCCATTACTACGATCGCTCGATCATTTCCATTGACACGCTCAAGCAAGACCGGGAATATCGCAGCTTTCTGGAGCGGGCGTACTGGGACATTATCATTATTGACGAAGCTCACAACGTTGCTCGTCGTGGCAAAGGACAAGGAGCGTCCCAACGGGCAAAGCTGGCGGAGCGGCTATCGACTCGTTCTGATACTTTGATTCTGCTATCGGCTACACCGCATGATGGTCGCCCGGAGAGCTTCGCCAGTTTGATGAATATGCTCGACCCGACAGCGATCGTGAATGAGTCTAACTATACCAAAGATGACATTCGCGATTTGTATGTGCGACGCTTCAAGAAGGACGTACTCCAGGATCTGAAGCAGCATGTGCCGGAGAGGAATGTAGAAGCGATCGAGGCTCAAGCATCGCCGGCTGAAGAGGATGTCTTTGAGATTCTCAACGAACTGAAGCTGCATAGTATCGACAGTCGGCGTAAGGCAGGGCAGCTTTTCAAAACCACGCTACTCAAAGCGATGCTCTCTAGCCCTGCCGCTTGTTTGGAGACGGTCACGAATCGGCTGAAACGGTTAACGAAGAGAGAGGATGCTGATGAGGCGGATCGACATGACATTGGTGAACTAGAAGACTTGAAACAAGCTCTAGTGCGAGTCAGGGTAGAAGATTTCTCCAAGTACCAGCGGTTGCTCAAGCTGATTCAGAAGGACTTTGGCTGGACGGGTCGAGATGCCAAAGATAGACTGGTCATTTTCAGTGGGCGGTTAGAAACGCTGCGGTTTTTGAAAGAGCAGTTAGTGAAGGATCTGGGGTTGAAGCCGGAAGCAGTCAGCGTGTTAGATGGTGGGATGCCGGATTTCGATCAAACCCGTATTGTGGAGGAATTCGGGCAGGAAAACGCTAAAGTTCGCATTCTGATTGCCACGGAAGTGGCATCAGAGGGGCTGAACCTGCACTACCTGAGCCACAAACTGATTCACTTTGATATCCCCTGGTCGTTAATGACGTTGCAGCAGCGTAACGGACGCATCGATCGCTACGGGCAGAACCGTCAGCCGGAGATTCGCTATATGTTGACCCGCTCTCAACTGGAGCGCATGGATGAGGTCGAGCGGATTGTGAAAGTGCTGCTGGATAAGGATGAGCAGGCAATCAAAAATATTGGCGACCCCTCTGTGTTTATGGGAGTGTTTGAGGCAGAAGCCGAGGAGGAAGTCATCGCTAGAGTTATTGAAGAGGGAACCTCAGCCGAGGCATTTTCTCAACAATTAGATGAAAATGCAGCTACTGGTGGAGAGTTTAACATCTTCGACTGGTATGACAATCCCGATGAAGTTGAGGAAAGCGCTGAGGGAATAGACGATCAGGTAACGGTTGAAGAAGGAACCCTATTGAGCCTGTTTCCATCCACCTTCCAATATGCGATCGCTGCTCTGCAATCCCTAGAAAAACTCCCTCCCAACCTGAACATCAACGAAACGGAGCGCTTCATTGAGCTACAGCTTCCAGCCGAACTGGAACGTCGCTACGATCGCTTGCCGCGTGAGATTCGCCCCCAAAACAATGCCTTGCTGCACCTAAGCGATCGCCCTCAGACTATCATGAAAGCGATGGAGGACGCACGTCGCCAGGAAGCAACCTGGACGAGTAAGCAGTACTTGTGGGATTTGCATCCACTGATGGAGTGGCTAACCGATCGCTGCCTGTTCCGGTTTGGGCGGCATCAGGCTCCAGTTTTACTCCTGCATGACGGCATGGCATCTCAGGAAGTGACATTCGTGCTGTTTGGCAGCTTCCCCAACCGTCGCGGTTCTCCGGTGATTAATCGCTGGGTATCTGTGGTTTTTGAGCGGGGAAAATTCATCCGGGTCGAGCTGTTTTCAGACACAGTGCAGCGTACAGAGCTGGGGCAACGTCCCATTCCTAACCCTGGTGCGGCTGAAGTTGACGATTTGTTACCGTTAAGAACGCAGGCGATCGCAAAAGCGATGACCTACTTGCAGAAAGAACGTCAGCTCTTTGACACAACCCTCGCGCCCAAACTGAAGGAACAACAGGAACGGTTGGAACGGTTGAAAGGATACCATATTGAACAATTGGAGCTGCGCTTTGAAGATGACAAGCGACCCGAAGCCATTAAGCAGCAGCGACGACAGGGAGAACTAAGTCACATTGAAAAGATTTTCAAGGACTATCGAGATTGGGTAGAGTTGTCGATGACGACGGAACCCGATCCATACATCAAGATTGTTGCTGTCTTCAGGAGGAATGGCTAATGCCTATAGCCGGAATTGCTAACGAAAATGAGTTCTACTCAGCTCACTACTTGGATGCCATTCTCAAGGAAGACTTGAAGGGAGTCGTGCAGCAATGGAAGGAAAAGGCGACTGAGGATGAGAAAACACCCGATCGCCTGTTGGGGGGTTTGCGGCAGGACTATTTTCGCTTGCGCGAGTACCGCCTGGAACGCACTCGTGATGCCGAAGAACAACTGACGCTTCAGCGCGAGTTTTTCCGGCAAGTGTTGGCAATTCTGGGCTATGACTGGCAACCGCAGCTCAAGCTGTTGGACGATGACAGCCTATTGCCTGTGGTAGCGGAAGTGACCGGCAGTAACGGGATGCCGCAACTCTGGGCGATCGAAGGCTTTAACCCTACATCCGAACTAACGGATATTCTTTCACTGACGTTGGATGCTCAGCAGTATGAAGGCTTGCCCACAATTGAGGGTGAGCGCTTGGAGGGCATGAACCTGGAAGACTTGCTGACGGAACAGGTGTTTGCCCAGGATAATCCACCTCGATGGGTGATTCTGCTCAGCATTAACCAGATGGTGCTGGTCGATCGCCACAAGTGGAATGCCTCTCGGCTGTTGCGGTTTGACCTTCAGGAGTTACTCAACGAACGCGACCCGGATTCCCTCTTAGCAGTGGCAACGCTGTTGCATCGAGAGCATACCTGTCCCACGGAAGGAAGTGCGCTGCTGGATGAGTTGGATGAGAATAGCCATCGCCATACTTACAGTGTTTCAGAAGACCTCAAGTTTGCCCTCAGAGAAGCGATCGAGTTGTTGGGCAATGAGGCGTTGTACTATCGGCGGGAAGTGAGCAAGCAGCGGGTGTTTTCCAGTGAGGCGCAGCGAGAGCGGGGTGAGCGAGAAATTGACCCGGATCGGTTGAAGCAGGAGTGTTTGCGCTGGGTCTATCGGCTGCTATTTGTTTTCTACATTGAAGCACGACCCGAGTTGGGTTATGTGCCAATGGGTTCTGAGGTTTACCGGGAAGGTTACAGCCTGGAAACCTTGCGGGATTTGGAGCAGGCGGAATTGCTCAGCAGTGAAGATGAGAATGGCTATTTCATCGATACCTCGATTCGACGGTTGTTCAAGCTGCTGTGGGAGGGGTATCCCAGTCAAAATTCGATCCAATTGGATCTTCAGAGTATCCAGGAGGAGGTTGTTCACAATACGTTCCGGTTGCCTGCGCTGAAAAGTCACTTATTTGACCCCGATCGCACGCGAATGTTGAACAAGGTAAAGTTCCGCAATGAAGTGTTGCGGCAGGTGTTGGAGTTGATGTCACTGTCGAGAGCGAAGGGCAAGCAGCGGCGGGGGCGCATTAGCTATGCTCAACTTGGGGTGAACCAGCTTGGCGAAGTCTATGAGGGCTTGTTGAGCCTGTCGGCGTTTCTGGCAGAAGAGGATTTGTATGAGGTGAAGCCGGCCAGTGAACCGGACGATCGCTCAGATTTGGAAGTCGGCTACTTTGTCCCGGCATCTCGGTTAGATGAGTTTAAACCAGAGGAGTTAGTCAGAGAAAAGGAAAGCGATCGCATCTACCAGACAATGCTGCATGACCCGGAGGATGACGAGGTTGAACTTGAGGAAGACCAGGCACGAAAGCGGGGAAAGGTCCGAAAGCATCCCAAGGGCAAGTTTATCTTCCGGTTGGCGGGGCGCGATCGCCAAAAGAGTGCCAGCTACTATACACCGCAATCGCTGACGCAGTGTTTGGTGAAGTATGCGCTGAAGGAATTGCTGAAGGACAAGACGGCTGATGACATCTTGAAGCTGACGATTTGTGAGCCTGCGATGGGGAGTGCTGCCTTTGTAAATGAGGCGATCGACCAACTGGCAGAGGCATATCTGGAGCGCAAGCAAGATGAATTGAATCAGCGGATTTCTCACGATCGCATCACCCTGGAAAAGCAGAAGGTGAAGATGCTGCTGGCGGATCGGAATGTGTATGGGATTGACAAAAACCCAATCGCCAGGGAGTTGGCGGAGGTGTCACTGTGGCTGAACTGCATTTTTCGCGACCGCCAGGAGATTGAGGAAACCAATGAGCGGGGGCAAACCTGGACAAGCATCGTTGAGGGCGACGTGTTTGTGCCTTGGTTTGGGTTGCAGTTGCATTGTGGGAATTCGCTGATTGGAGCGCGGCGGCAGGTGTATCGGTGCAAGCAGGTGACGGGATTGAAGAAGGGAGTGGCGAAGTGGCATGAGTCTGAACCGGAGCGGATTCCGTTGGGTCAGGCGTTACCGAAGGATGCCATCTTTCATTTCTTGCTGGGCGATCCGGGGATGGCAAATTACACCGATAGGGTAATTAAGGAGATGGAACCGGAGGCAATCCGGCAGATTGGCGAGTGGCAGAAAGGCTTTGCTAAGACAGAACTCACGGCAGAACAGGCGGATTATGCGATTCGGTTGAGCCATCGGATGCATGAGTTGTGGGAATCCTATGCGAAAGAGATGGCAAAGATTCGGGAGCGCACGACTGACCCACTTGTGGTGTGGGGGCAGAAGGCAAATGGGCATCACCACAGTCTCTTGGAACAAAAGGAGAAAATTCACCTGCAAGAAAAGCTTTCAGAAGGTGTGGCAAATGCCAGTGCTTATCGCAGGCTGAAGCTGGTGATGGATTACTGGTGTGCGCTTTGGTTCTGGTCGATTTCAGAGGCGGAGCAGTTGCCAACACGGGAGGAGTTTCTGCAAGAGGTGGGGGCAATTTTGGGGGAAACGGAGATGTTAGCCCCAGCAGCAAAGCAGTTGCAACTATTCCCCGAAACGCAGGAGCAAGAGCAGGGAACACTGTTTCTTACTACTTGGGGTTTTGTTGATTTGGATAAGCTGAAGCTGTTCTATCCCCGGTTGCAACTGGTGAAAGAAATTGCGGAGCAGCAACACTTTTTCCATTGGGAATTGGAGTTTGCGGATGTCTTCCTAGAACAAGGTGGGTTTGATTTGATGGTGGGTAATCCTCCCTGGATTAAGGTGGAATGGACAGAGGGTGGTGTTTTGAGTGATTACAATCCCTTAGTAGTACTACGGAATTTATCGGCAAGTAAGCTGGCGCAGGAGCGGGATGCAGCATTTAAGCAATATCCAGGGTTATGGAAGGCATATTTGCAGGAGTACGAAGATGCGGAAGGAACACAAAATTTTCTTGGTTCGATTCAAAACTATCTGCTCCTTAAAGGTAACCAACCTAATGTTTACAAATGCTTTTTACCACAAGCTTGGATGTTTAATAAAAATAGGGGAGTATCGGGGTTTTTGCATCCTGAAGGTGTTTATGACGATCCAACGGGTAATTTTTTACGTTCTAAGTTATATTCTCGGCTTCGTTATCATTTTCAATTTCAAAATGAGTTCGCTTTATTTAGTGGAACTAACGATCATGGTCGTATGAGATTTGGGCTACATATTTATGGAGCAATTGAGGATAATTTTTCATTTATTAGTATTAGCAATCTCTTTTCACCCAAAACAGTAGATGCGTGTTTTGAAATTACATCAGTGCTAGAAATACCGGGAATAAAAGATAATTCAGGTAAATGGAATACAAGTGGCCATCCTGACCGGAGAATAAAAGTTGACTTGGAAATCTTAAAGCTTTTTGCAAGTCTGTATGACGAAGCTGGAACAAATCCTTTAGAAGCACGCCTACCATGTATACACGTTGAATCTTTGGTTCCTGTTCTTAAGAAGTTTGCCAAACAACCTCGAAAATTGGTTGATTTAGGTAAAGATTATTATGCAACTGTTATGTTTTATGAGACAGATGCGGTAAAAAGAGATGGTATATTACGAAGAGATACATTATTTCCATCTTCGGGAAATAGTTTGATTTTTTCGGGACCTCATTTCTATATAGGTAATCCACTCAACAAAACTCCTCGTCAAATTTGTACTGCTAATAGTCACTATGATGTTCTTGACCTGACTGCTTTACCAGATAATTATCTGCCCCGCACTAACTATCTGCCTGATGGCGATCCTACTGAATATAAACGTCGCATACCTCATGTGAGCTGGGATGCTCATCAACTTGTATCTAATTTCTATCGCGTTACTATGCGAAAAATGCTTGGTCAAGGTGGCGAACGCACGCTAGTTAGCGCAATTATTCCTAAAGATAGTGGTCATATTGATGGTTGTTTTTCTTTAATGTTCAAGAAAAATGATGACTTACTTACAGCCGGAGCTTTATTAGCTTCACTACCCCTAGACTTTTTTATAAAAACTACTGGCAAAAGTAACATTCGAGAGGGACTTGCAGCTCTTCTACCTCTTCCAAAACTAGCCCTAGCAGCAAATCCTCGAACCCTTGCCCTCAACTGCCTCACTACGCACTACGCCGAACTCTGGTCAGACTGCTGGAACCCCGCCTTCCACCAAGACACCTGGAGCAAACCCAACGATCCACGCCTTGATCGCAACTTCTTCCGCAACCTCACCCCCCAATGGCAGCGCAACTGCGCCCTCCGTACTGACTACGCCCGCCGCCAAGCCCTCGTCGAAATTGACGTACTCGCTGCGATGGCACTTGGGCTCACTCTCGACGAACTTATCACCATCTACCGCGTCCAATTCCCCGTCATGCAGCAATACGAACGGGAAACTTACTACGACAAAAACGGACGCATCATCTTCACCACCAGCAAAGGACTCGTCGGGGTTGGGCTCCCCCGCAAAGGCAATGCCAAGAAAGGCATCATCGGTTGGGAAGATGTCTACGACGCCCAAAAGCAAGTCGCCAAACAAGAACGAGTCGAACTCACCATAGAAGACGACACCCTACCCAACGGTTCCATCCAACGAACGATTATCTATGAGGCTCCCTTTGAAAAGTTCGACAGAGTGAGCGACTACCGAACTGCGTGGGCGTATTTTGAAGCATTAGGAGCAGACTAATTACCTTCAACGCCGAACAGGAGGCAATTATCCAATGGATTCCCTAAAAGAAAAGTATCGTCAGATTATCCAAAAAATTCTGGAAGACTATGCAGCCTTTTTGGGGCAGGAAGACGGCATTCAACAAGAACTAATCTTCGATCAGGAGCACGATCGTTATCTGCTCCTTGAAACAGGTTGGTACAATCGAAAACGCATCTATGGTTCCTTTCGTTTAAGAAGTGATTTGCTAGTGAATTTTTCTTAGGTACTCCAAAATCTTCTCGGTTTTGGCAAGCTGCCCTTGCTTTCTATACAAATCAGCAGCCTTTTGCCAATCTGCTTTAGCTGACTGCTTATCACCCAACTTCAAACGACAACCTCCCCGCTTGTAGTGGAGATCGGCGTAATTGGGTTTGCTGAATAAGAACAGGAGTACCAAAGCAAGGTCTGAAGCACGATCTGAAGTGGAATCATGGAATCCTCTGCGTGTAAATCGCTTCAACTGCTTTAGGGTAGCCAGGAGTGCAGAAATTAAAGCTACTGAACAATTCTGAATCAATCCAATCGCCCGGTCACAATCCTGAACTGCGTTCTGATAGTCTGCTTTTTGGATGTAAGCAACTGCGCGATTATGGTAAGCCTCAATATGGTCAGGGTTAAATTCAATTGCTTGATTCAAAATCTCAATTGCTACCTTAAAATCCCTTTCTTTTATCTTTGCCAGTCCTTGCTGAGTTAGCTCATCTGCCAAGGCGTTCCAAGCATGTAGCTGACAAGTTTGATATGCTGCTGCCTCAATACTGCCTTTCTTAGGGTTGCTGAAGATGGAATGATGCCGCAATCTGTCACAACAGACTTGTAGCCGTGTTCGCCAGCCTGCCCGCCATAGACGTATCGTACCATCCTTACTACCGCTGACGATTATTTGACCATCTGGACTGAAATCTACTGACCAAACTTCATCTTCATGCCCTCGGAAGGTCTGACCAATAGGGTTACCCTGTCGATCCCACAGACGTACTGTACCATCCTTGCTACCACTGACGATTATCTGACCATCTGGACTGAAATTTACCGATGGAACTCCACTTTCATGCCCTTGAAAGGTTAGACCAACGGGCTTCCCCTGCAAATCCCATAAACGTACTGTACCGTCTGCATTACCACTGACAAGAGTTTGCCCATCAGGACTAAAGGCTACTGAGTAGAAGGAGAATGAAATGACTAGATTCCGATATATGCTGAAGGATGTACCAATTGAATTTCCTTGTAAATCTCGTAAATGCACAATTGAAGTTGAACAACCAATAGCAATCACTTTTCCATCAGGACTAAAGTCCACTGAATTAACATGATGCTTATCCTCTTGAAAGGGTTGACCAATTAAATTGCCTTGCAGATCCCACAGACGGACTGTGCAATCATGGCTGCCACTGGCAATGATTTGACCATTAGGGCTGAAGGCTACTGAAGTAATTGCTCTTTCATGCCCCTGGAAAGGTTGACCAATTAAATTGCCTTGCAAATCCCACAAACGAACAGTACAATCACGGCTACCACTGGCAATGATTTGACCATTGGGGCTGAAAGCAACTGAAGAAACTGCATCCTCATGCCCTTGAAATGGCTCCTCAATCAAGTTGCCTTGCAAATCCCACAGACGAACAGTACGATCATGGCTACCACTGACAATGATTTGACCATTGGGGCTGAAAGCTACTGAAGAAACTTCATCCTTATGCCCTTGAAATGGCTCCTCAATCAAGTTGCCTTGCAAATCCCACAGACGAATAGTGCGGTCATTGCTACCACTGACAATGATTTGACCATTAGGGCTGAAGGCTACTGAAGAAACTGCATCTTCATGTCCTTGAAATGGCTTCTCAATCAAGTTGCCTTGCAAATCCCACAGACGAATAGTGCGGTCATTGCTACCACTGACAATAATTTGACCATTAGGGCTGAAAGCTACTGAAGAAACTGTACCCTCATGCCCTTGAAATGGGTCACCAATTGGATTTCCCTCCAAGTCCCATAATAGGATGGTGTCATCTGCACTACCACTGACAATCATCTTTCCGTCAGGACTGAAAGCTACTGAGTAGACTGGCATCTGATGTCCCTCAAAGTAATTCCCAATCAAGTTCCCTCGCAAATCAGACAATCGTAAAACATTGTCATCACGAGCACCAACGATTATTTGACCATCAGGACTGAAAGCTACTGACCAAACACTGCGTCCCCAACGATGGGTACGATATGGTACGCACGCCTCGTTCATTGAGTTTTGTAGACCTTCTGAAACTTGATTGAGGAGTTGCTCTGGTATTTTTTCTAAATTCTTCCCTGTTAACTGAATAGCCAGAAGTAGACTATCCACTGGTTGAAAAGATGCTAAATGTCGCACTCTTGCCGATTGTTCTCGCAGAGTAGCCTCAGTGAGCGCCCGCTCTAATTTTATAAGCTGTTCTTGCTGCTCTCGGACAATCCGGTCTCTCCAGTCAACACTGGCGTCAATAAATTGATTTTCCTCAAGATTGAGAGGGATAGACCTCAATTCAAAAATACCTTCATCTCTCAGTTCTAATATTCGCTCTAACCGGGAACCTGTAAGCAGTTCCTCATTGGCTCTGTCCTTATCTTTTTGCAGCAAGTCTTTCCATCGTGCCATATCCTCCGCCAATCGAGACTTGATAGCGAGGACATCCTTTGCTTCTTCAATCCACTGTTTCAACGTATCCCAAGACGAGAGCAAGGCTTCATGAGCAATCTCGACGGTGGATTGCTTGCTTTGGTCTTTATCGTCGCTAACCAAAAGATTCTCGTTGACTAGCCTAGTAAGCGTACTGATTGCTATAAAGTCAGTGAACTGAGAGCGATAAGCCCTCTTACTAACTGCTCTCCCAAACGTATCAGCGTCCCCAACACCAGTAACATTGACTAGATTCAAAAAGATGTTTTTTGCAGCTGCCTGCTCATCAGCACTCAAACTATTAAATACTTGCTCTACTCTCTTCTGGAGTGCTCCTCTCACCCCGCCCAGATTGCGATAAGTTGACTTATTGAGCGTTCGATCGCTAACATCATCGTTACGCCATAGCAGTTCCAAGGTATATTGCAGCAAGGGTAAAAACCCTGCCTGTCCCTGCACATCTTTGATAATCTCCTCAACTAATCCTTCCTCAAATACCACACCATGCTGGGCAGCAGGTTGCTCGATTGCCAGCCACAACTCATCCCGATGCATATCAGTGATCAAACGCATATTGCCATGCGTAATCCGACCCAGATCTGCATAGGGACTGAAACGGTCTAGAAAGTCAGCCCGCATTGTCATTACGATTTTGACAGAGCGGATCTGAGACTCATGCAAAGTCTGGTACAGTCGAGTCAGACTCTCAATGAAGCGATCGCGCTTTCCTGGCTCACTAATCGTAAAGAGTTCTTCAAACTGGTCGATGTAGATGAACCAGTACTCCTCTTCCCGTTGCAGTGTTGTCACAACTTGGCTTAAGGTATTGACCTCACTTGCTAAAGCCAGTCCAGCCTCCGTCTGGCTACGACCTTTTGTGAGCAGGGCAGAAAACAAAGAGATGAATGGGTCTCGATCAGGCTTGAAGATTAACTCTGTAAACTTCGTGCCAAGACTTTTTCTTAGCCTGGGAATCAATCCAGCCTGAATCACTGATGATTTTCCACTTCCTGAAGCTCCGAGCAGTAGAATCAGATTGCTCTGAGTTACATCCTGCATCAGGCTGAGGATTAACTGATCTCGACCAAAAAAATGTTCCGAGTCTCCAGGCTCAAACTTCTTCAACCCCTTGTAAGGGGAAGTCTGATTCAGCGTGCGAGTCTTAATCTCCTCCACTGACACATATTGAATAACCTGTGTCGGAGAGAAATTAAAAGTATTAACTCCATCCCCAAACGTAACGTTGCTGACAACGTTGCTCATATCTTGGTATGGATTACCTAAAGCTTCCTGGTTCATACCACCGGAATTCCCCAAGCATTAGCAATCAGTTTTGCCACTGCTATCGTTGGTCCAGCCAAAGTCTGTACCCCTTCCAAGCCCTGCTTGAGGGTAGCGATTGTCTGAGCAACTAACCCCTTGTCAGGTTCCGGCTTCTTCAATTCCTCTTTGAGCTGCTCAACTTGAGCCTCTGCGCCTGCTTTCCTGAGAGAATCGATCTCACTGTTGCTAATTGCCTGCTGCAACTTCTCTAAGGCACTCAGAATCTCCTGCTTGTGAGTCAATGTCTGGTTAAAAGTCGTGGAAGCAGTGTAGTTTCCACCCTGGTTCTGGCCAGGTTGGAAGTTAAGGGCATTATTACCATCCCCAAACGTGGTGCCGCTCACAGTGCTCGTCATCTGTTGACCCCCTGAAGCAGTAGAGGGAGATGGTGCATCTAAAACAGTGTGTAGTTGAGCTTTCAATTGGTTCTTTTCTTCTGGCGTGAGAGATCGAATGATGCCCAGAACTTCATCTACGCTGTACTTTGGCATTTTTTATTCAGTAAATTTGAGAAATCACGGTTCTAGCACATCTATTGCATCTTTTGTCTGATAATTCAGGGAAAATTTGCATTTACCGGGGTTTACGAAGCTTACTCTTCTCACCTCACACTGTTACCAGATCGCAATATAGCAATCCTAAATGAGTCGTAAATTTTTTACCCCACCCCAACCCTCCCCTTACCAAGGGGAGGGAATAAGAATTCACAAATGATTTAGGATTGCTATATCTGGGCCTTCTTAGAGAGAGCAAGCTTGAATGGGAGATAGATTGATATCTGTTTCTTCATCAAGATGCTGAAGAAACAAACAGATTTACTTTAGGAAGCAATCACTGTGATTCCATCCGTCGTCGCTACTCAGGTTCGCAACTGCGTTTCTGACTACCTCCACACCACCTTCCGCCCGACCACCCCAGGCTTTGAAGGATTGATGGATCGCTTCCTAGCGGACCCCGATAATATCTGTCGGGGACCCTATATTTCAATCGGGTTGCCCTTCCGACATGGAACTTCCGGTTCAGATTATTTCCGCGAGATTCCCCTTGGCTTCACCCCCCACCTGCACCAAGAACGTGCCTTTCGGCGGCTAAGTCCGCCCTACTACCAATCCGCCCTCATCGCCACCGGAACTGGATCGGGTAAAACCGAATGTTTTCTATTGCCCCTTCTGGAGCATTGTCGCCAGCAGCAAGGAGAACTCGGTATCAAAGCCATCCTGATTTACCCGATGAATGCTCTGGCAACCGACCAGGCAAAACGCATCGCCGAACTGATTCATAATACCCCATCTCTACAAGGCAAAATTACTGCCGGACTCTACATTGGCGACCAGGACGAAACCCCTACATCCGTCATGGGTTCCGACAAAATCATTACCGACAAGCGCATTATCCGAGAGTCGCCTCCAGATTTGCTGCTGACCAACTACAAAATGCTCGATTACCTGTTGGTACAGCCCGATACCCAGAAACTTTGGAGCCATAACCAACCCGAAACCTTGCGCTATGTGGTCGTTGATGAATTCCACACCTTTGATGGGGCACAAGGAACCGACCTTGCCTGCCTCCTACGACGCCTCAAACACCGCCTCAAAACGCCTCTGAATTACCTCGCCTGTGTAGGTACTTCCGCCACCTTGGGAAGTAATGCAAGTCAGAAGGATATGCTCCACTATGCCACCATCATTTTTCAAGAAACCTTTCAGGATGGAGCTTTAATTGAAGAAGACCGCCTCACGGCTGCTGAGTTTTTGCAGGATGCGCTGTTGAACGTGCTGCCCGTTCCTGGGGTAGAAGCAATCGCTCAACTGAACCCAGAATCCCACACCAGTCCTGAAGCTTACATTCGGACACAGGCAAAGCTTTGGCTCCAAGACCATTCACCTGTTGAAGTCGGGCATCCCATAGGAGTAGCGTTCGAGCAGCAATCCCTGCCTCTGATTGATTCTTCACCCCAACAGCTAACACTCCGCGATGCTCCCGACCCTAACCTTCCCCTAAGCGATGAGTGGCGAATTCAACTGGGTGAAGAACTCAAAACATTGCCCATCATCCACAACCTGATCCGGCTTCTGAGACAGGAACCCCGCACCTACGCCGAACTGCTAGAACTTTTGGGTAGACGCCTGCATCTGCCACAAAGTAATTCTCCTACAGAACCACAACGCGATCGCGCCAATTACCTTCACTTGCTCCTCGACAGTTTGCTGACCCTGGTTGCAGTTGCTCGTCGTCGCATCAAACGCCCCAATGCAACGGATCTGATTTTGCCTTGGGCTAATTTACGAGTGCAGCTATGGTTTCGCGAACTCAAACGCATGGTTGCCTCAGTAGAGGCACAACCCCGATTACTATTCTCTGATGACCTGATCGCAGAGCAGTTGAAAAAAACCCTTCCTGTCATGCACTGCCGAGATTGTGGCGCAACGGGTTGGGGTGGAGTACGACCCTCCCAGGGAGCAAATAAACTAATTGCCAACGATCTACAACGGTTCTACCGCGAATACTTCGGGCGAAAGCCTCTGCTGACGTTTGTATTTCCTGCCCATGAGACCGAACCCGATATTCGCAAACTCTGCGGACAATGCCTAACCCTAAATGCTCCCAAAGTTGAACAGTGTTTGTCCTGCGGCAATTCCGACCTAATTCGAGTTCACGTTCCCGAAATCGTGTATGAGACAAACCGCAACGAACAGAAAACGCTAACTTCCAGTGGTGACTGTCCCTTCTGTGGTAGTACCAATGGGCTGTCTATTTTGGGAGCGCAAGCCGCTAGCCTCACCAGTGCCATGATTGGCGTTCTCTTCACTACGCCCTTCAACCGGGATAAAAAGCTGCTCACGTTCTCAGACTCCGTTCAAGATGCTGCCCACCGTGCTGGATTCTACGGTGCTCGTACCTACCGCACCACACTCCGAACAGCGATCGCGCATACCATCGCTGCCAACCCCAGCAGCATTACTCTCCAAAACCTAGTCGATCGGTTTCCCAACCACTGGCGGCAGGAGCTTGGTTCGGCCGGAAATTACGTCGCCACTTTCCTTCCAACCGATTTGGAGTGGTTGCGGGAGTGGGATAAATTCTTGCACAGCGACAGTAGCGACTTGTCCCCCGACACGACACTGCCTAATCTGGTGAATCAACGTCTGATTTGGGAAATCGTCACTCAGTTTGGACATCGGTCAGCAGTTGGTCCCTCGCTGGAACGTAGTGGAACCTGCGCGGCTTATTTTAGTTCAGAGTTGCTGGAACAAGCGATCGCTACCCTTCGCCTCAAGCTAGCGAATGAAGTGGACGCACTCCGCCAAGTTACAGCCAATGTGATTCGTCAGTTCCTTCTGGGGCTGTTACACCACTTGCGGCAAAAGGGCGGCATCCTACAACCAGCGACCCAGCAATACATTACTCAGGGTAGTAATACGTTTCTATTGCAGCGTCCCCTCTATATGCCGCGCCTGGGACCAAGGATTCCTACTCCAAGCTTCTATGTCAATGCTTCTGCTAAAGCCGATCGTTTCGAGCCTATCTTGCAATCGGGTAAGAGTAGTAGCTGGTGCGAAGATTGGACAAGACGGATTTTTGCGGTGGAAACTTTACTGCTAAAAGAGCAGTTTGTTGAAATCCTGCATACGGCAATCGACACGCTGGTTGATGCCGGACTGCTGGATGCTAAAGTTTGCGGTAACGGTCGCGCCTGGGGGATTCCCATGCCTGCCCTACACCTGGAGACTGGAGGAACCGTCCTCGCCTGCGATCGCTGTAGCCACCAGCTAACAGCGGCAGTAGCCGAACGTACAAGTCTGGAGGGAATGACCTGCCTGAAGACTGGATGCATTGGTCACTACCACCCTGACCCGCGTACTGGATTGGCATATTACCGTCAACTTTACCGCAGTGGTCAAGTGCGGCGGATAGTAGCAACAGAACACACGGGACTTCTGGCTCGTTCCAACCGAGAATGGCTAGAACAACGGTTTATTCAGGGCAATCGGCGCTGTGACCCAAATCTGCTCTCTGCCACCTCCACTCTGGAAATGGGTATTAACATTGGGGACTTGTCCACGGTTCTCCTTTGTTCTGTACCTCCGGCTCCTGCCAACTTTCAACAGCGGGTTGGTCGTGCCGGACGTACCGATGGCAATGCCTTAGTCGGAACGGTAGCAAATGGCACCGCCCACGACCTCTTTTTCTACGCTGACCCGATGCGAATGATCTCAGGCAGTGTGGAAGCTGCCGGATGTTATCTCGATGCCGCTGCTATTCTGCAACGCCAACTCACTGCATTCTGTCTCGATAACTGGGTGGCAACAGGAATTACCAAACGTGAATTCCCTACCCAATTAAGTGACGTTCTCAACGTGATCGAGCGCCAGGATGAATCCCGCTTTCCTTACAATTGGCTCACGTTCATTCAGGAACGCCAGAATGAATTTTTAGAGGTTTTCCTGTCTCTATTTGAGGACTATGTAAAAGACCGAACACGGGAGCAGTTACAACTGTTCATGGAGCAGGGAGAACAGGATGGGGGGGGTTTACGCTGGCGAATTCTCGACCGACTCGAAGGAGTGAGGAAAGAGCGCACCCGTATCAGTAGCCAAATCAGGACCATCGGCAAAAAGCTCAAAGAACTTAAGGCAGAACCGGAAGCTTTGCAGGATAGCGAACGACTAGCAGAGCTAGAACGCGAACGGGCAGGCTTCCGAGAACTGATGCGAAGCCTTAATGACAAACACATCCTTAATTTCTTCACCGATGAGGGATTGTTGCCCAACTATGCCTTTCCTGAAGCCGGGGTGACATTGCGATCGATTCTCTGGCGGCAGCGATCGCAGGCAGAGTCCGAAGATGGCAAGAAATACGAAACCTTCACGCTCACTTATGAACGTCCCGGAGCCTTAGCTATCCGAGAACTTGTCCCCAGTGGTGTGTTTTATGCCGAGGGCAGGCGAGTCAAAATTGACCAGATCGACCTCAAACTCTCCGAACCGGAAGAGTGGCGTATTTGCCGCAGTTGTAACTACGCAGTCCGAGGAATTCAGCCAGAGGCACAGACAAAAGCCTGCCCTCGCTGTGGCGATACCATGTGGAGCGATCAGGGGCGACTACGCCGGATGTTGCGGCTGCGTCAGGTAATGGCAAGCACATCCGATCGCCAGAGTCGGTTTGGAGATGACAGCGAAGATCGCAACACCGCCTTCTTCCAGCGTCACCTGCTGGTTGACTTCGCGCCAGAGTATCGGGAAAAAACGTTCCTCGTCAAAGACAAAGACTTCCCCTTTGGCATTGAGTATATCTGTCGCACCAGTTTCCGGGAAGTCAATTTAGGCGAATCCTTGTCCATCGGAGAAACCGTAGAACTGGCAGGACGACGCTTTACCACGCAGGGCTTTCGGGTATGCCGCAGTTGTGGCAAAGTAATGCACGGCGATAAATCCAAAGACCACACCATTAGCTGCCAGTGGCGAGACAAGGCAGAGCAGGCAAAAGCCTTGGATGTATTGTATCTCTACCGCGAATTTGAATCTGAAGCAATCCGATTGCTCATGCCAGATGAGAATTTCTGGACGCACCAAGGGCTACATTCCTTCATCGCTGCCCTGCAACTTGGGTTGAAGCGGAAATTTGGCGGTAAGGTAGATCACCTTCATACCGTAATTAGCGAGGAACCCCAACCTAACTCATCGTTGCGAAAATCCTTCCTGTACCTGTTTGACAGTATTCCCGGTGGCACAGGCTATTTGCGGCAACTAATCCACAATCCAGAGGAATTGCGGGATGTTTTCAGGGGTGCCCTGGCTGTTCTGCGTGCCTGTGACTGTAAAGACGGTTGTTACAACTGCCTCTTTGCCTACCGTAATAGTTTTGACCAGGATGAAACCAGCCGCCTTACAGCCGTGCGGTTGTTGTCAGCAATTGAAAAGCACTGGTCAGATTTGGCAGAAACGTCTGAGGGCTTATCTGCAATTCGCCTCAACAGCAACTTTGAGAGTGAACTGGAACGCCGCTTTATTGAAGCAATTCGGCGTTATAGCGGCAAAGTCTACAACGGTTCATCTCCTGTACTCCGTAAAGAAATCCTCAATGGGCGTGCTGGGTATTATCTGAAAATTGGCGATGCGTCCTGGACGATCGAAACGCAAGTTTCCCTGACTCAAAAACATGGGGTAGAAATTCCATCACGAGCAGACTTTATTATCCGTCCAGCATCCAGCCGCATGAACAGTCGTCCGGTAGTCATCTTCACCGATGGATGGGAATATCATCAGGAGCGCCTCAGTGAAGACTTCCAGCAACGTACAGCCATCCTCCGCAGCGGTCAATTCTGGTGCTGGTCCCTCACCTGGGATGATGTGACCGCTCAGATAGATCCAAACAAACCTGTCAGTCGTCCCAACGGCTTGATCAGTCCACTTAACCCCCAGATGATGCAACAGGTTTATCAGCAATACCAATGTCCCTCAATGCGTTCTCTGGAAGACCTGGATAGTTTTGAATGGCTCATGTTCTACCTGTCTGAACCAAATGCTGACTATTGGCAACGGTGGGCACTGTTAAGGACAGTCGTTCAAGCCAATCCAAAACTTTCGACTGATGCCACCAGGCAAAACCAGTGGTTTGACAAAGTAGTATCTTGTACCAGTCAAGATGCGATCGACCTGTGGAAGTCTTCAAACAAAAATCTGGTTGGAGAAATCACTGTATCGTCAGTTCTTATGGTGTGGAGTGCCACCGACCGCCAACGTCACCAGAAATTCGATCCAACTGGCAGCTTTGTTCTACTTCGGCTCGATGACGCGCCCCAAGGGGATAAAGTTATGCTGCGAAGTAGCTGGGTTGAAACCTTACGGCTATTCAATCTCTATCAGTTCCTACCCCATAGTTACGCGGTAACAACGATGGGTATGGATCGAGAGGTGAAGCCACTTCTGCCTAAATTGTTTGCTACGCAACCACCTGAGCAAAAGACGGCAAAAGATGAGCAGTGGGAGCAAATTCAGGAGCTTATGGTAGATGAACGGCTGCTTTCGGTGATCGACCAGATGTGCCAGGAGGGTTGGTGGCTTCCAGAGGCTGGATATGAGCTGGTAAGCGATCGCAACACGGTGATTGCTATGGCAGAACTGGCATGGGTCTCCCACAAAATTGCCGTTACCCTTACAGAAGATGACCAGGATGCCTTTACTACAGCCGGTTGGTCTGCCTGGGCGATCGACGATTTCTTGCAATCTATGGACACTATTGGCAACAAGCTGAAAGGAGATGCGTAAATGACTTTGCAGAATACATTTCGTCTTGCCATCTCAGATGAATTCTTTGATGCCTACAGCCGTTTGCCGCGTAATGCTCAAAGCAAAGTGTCCGAGTTCATCAACCGCTTTCGTCAAGACCCCACCCGTTCAGGATTGAACTACGAATCAATCCAAGATAGTCGGGACAAACACATGAAGTCTGTTCGGGTTGACCAAGCGCATCGAGCGATCGTTCTCAAACCGGATTCTGGAAATGTCTACATTCTCCTGTGGATTGCTAAGCATGATGATGCCTATACCTGGGCACGGCGCAAAGTATGCCGGGTCAACGAAGTATCTGGCGCGTTGCAAATCATTGACGTTGAGGATGTTGAGGCAACAACTGAACAGCTCAGCCAGGAAAAGACTCAGCAACCGGGACGATTTGACCAGATCGCGGACAGGCAATTAATGCAGCTTGGTGTCCCAGAAATTCTGCTTCCTGCCGTGAGACAGGTAACGACCGATGAAGGAGTCGATCGACTGATACCCCATTTGCCTCGCGAAGCCAGCGATGCTCTGCTGATGCTAGCAGCGGGCTATGAGCTAGATGAAGTTTTTCGGCAGCTAGAGAAGCCTAAGGAAGTGGAGTCGGTTGACCCTGAAGATTTAGAAACGGCGCTGCAAAACGATGACAGCCTTAGTCGTTTTATGGTCATTACCGATGACACCGAACTGGAAGAAATGTTGGCCGCTCCGTTAGAGAAGTGGCGCGTTTTCCTGCACCCAACGCAACGGAAACTTGTCGAGCGCAATTGGAACGGCGCTGTTCGAGTTCTCGGTGGTGCCGGAACCGGGAAAACAGTAGTTGCGATGCATCGCGCCAGATGGCTGGTACAAAATCGTTTCACCGAACTCACCGATCGTATTCTATTTACTACTTTTACTCGTAACTTGGCAGTAGACATTGAAGCCAACCTTAAATCTATTTGTTCTCCAGAACTCATGCGTCGAATTCGTGTTGTCAATCTCGATTCCTGGGTCACAGAATTCTTGAAACAAGAAGGAGTCGAAACTCGAATTGTCTATAGCGACGAGACAGAAGAATTTTGGCGACAAGCATATACAATCGCCCCAGTTGAACTAGGTTTCCCGGTAAGTTTTTATCAAGAAGAATGGCAAACCGTCGTCCTTAACCAAGGTTGTCAAATCTTACGGGATTATTTGGTTGCTCGTCGTCATGGCCGAGGAACTCGTTTAAACCGTCAACAAAGACAGGCTATTTGGCCTGTCTTTGAGGAATATCGTAACCTCTTGCGCGAGAAGGGATTGCGCGAACCGGATGATGCTATGCGCGATGTCGCTCAAATTATAGCTACAAAGGGAGCAGCAGCATTACCTTACAAAGCAGTAATTGTGGATGAAGCCCAGGATTTAAGCGAAGCGGCATTTACTTTACTTCGAGCGATCACGGGTCAGCCAAAACCCAACGACCTGTTTATCGTTGGCGATCCCCACCAACGAATTTATGGCAAGGTTGTGACTCTCAGCCGTTGTGGAATTGACATCCGAGGGCGATCGAGGAAACTACGCCTCAACTACAGAACAACAGATGAAATCCGTAGGTGGGCAACAGAGATTCTTGAGGGTATCGATATTGATGATTTAGATGGTGGTAACGACTCGCTCAAAGACTATCGTTCATTGATGCATGGGGAGGAACCGACTATCAAAAGCTTTAGCCGGTTTGAAGACGAACTAGCCCACTTAAAACAAGTTCTGACAAAAATTCAAACACTCGAGCAATCTTTATCAGGGGTCTGTATCGCATTCCGCACAACTAGCTTGTTAGAGCAGTACGAAACTGCCCTGAAGAGTATGGAACTTCCTGTAAAACGAATTCGCCGGAACCAGCCAGACAATCCTTTAGAGGAAGGAGCCAGGTTAGGTACTATGCATCGAGTGAAGGGTCTACAGTTTAACTATATCCTATTACCCGCTCTAACTGCTGAAGTGCTACCACTTAAAAGAGGACTAGATAGTTGCGCTGACGATACTTCTCGATCTCAGTTTTTGAATAGAGAGCGTTCGCTTTTGCATGTTGCAGCTACACGGGCTAAAAAGCAAGTTATCGTTAGCTATTATGGTCAACCCAGCCCCTTTTTACCGCCGCCCATCTAATTTCAGTGCGGAAAATCCCATAGCCTTTTTCTGCTTAATTTTTTATCTGGGTATCATTGTCACTTACATGATACAGCCGATTCCATGTATATACACGTGAGTTCGGGATAAGGATTTGGGCGGTGAAAAGGGCAAACCCGATAGGCTGAAAATGCTAAAATCTCGCCCAGTTTGCCCTCCTGCTTAGTCTAGAACAACTCTTTTGCTCCGTCGATGATTTTTGCCAAGGCTTTGAAGCGCAATGGCAGCAGCAACTTTTAGGCTGTGGACTCAAGCTTCGGAATCGACCTCGCAGCTTGACGAAAGAGCGAAATCATGACGATTCTGATGGCATTCCACCCATCGTGTTACCGCAACTTCAAAACCTATTATTAACAGAAGGTGCAAACTGAATGGGCAGATGCGTTTCCAGGAGGGGTGAGCTATCACCGCTTCATCCAATGGGTTCCTGGAACGTTAGTGCCAATGTGCGCTTACTTGCGCTCGTGTTTTGGCAAGTGTAGCGGCATCAGTTTTATGGATTCTACCTGTATCAAAGTCTGTCACAACCGCCGCCTCCCTCAACACAAAGTGTTTGCGGATAAAGCCGCCCGTGGCAAAACCTCGGTTGATTGGTTCTTTGGCTTCAAGCTGCATCTGGTGGTCAATGACGCCCGGCGAGTTGTTCAATATCATATTGACTCCGGGGAACACCGATGACCGCACTCCGGTTCCTTCATTATTGCAGCAGTTGTTTGGCAAGGTGTTTGCAGGCAAGGGCTACCGAGTCGCAAAAATTGGCAAAACAATTGTTCAAAACCGCAGGCATTCAACTAATCACCAAGCTCAAGCGCAACATGAAACAGCGCTTGATGCCCCTCAATGACTGGTTGATGCTCGCGCTTGCGCGCCCGATATCGAAACCATTATTGATCAGTTAAAGAACATCTCTCAAATCGAGCATTCGCGTCATCGTTCTCCGGTCAATTGCTTTGTCAACATTTTGGGTGGGTTGATTGCCTATTGCCATCAGCCAAAGAAGCCGTCGATTGCGCTCAACCATAATCTGTTGCTTCCGGCTTAACCCGAACTCACGTTAATAGCTAGGAGTCGAGCGACTGCTGTAAACCAAGTCAGGGAATAAATCTTTAGCCAACTGTCAAGCTTTATCAGACAACAACAGTTTAGCCGATGGCAAAGTGCGAGTCCGACAACAGCAATTTACGCGACTGTCAAGGCTGACATAACGACTACTTTGTTGCCAATTTTCTCATACTCCTTAAATTTGATTTTTAATTCAATTCCGATGCCACAACTTGACTATTAAATCAATCCAGTTTTTGTTAAAAACGCTAAAAAATTAGCTAATTGTTGCGGAGCGCTAAAGTCAGGGATTTGCAGTATAAAGTCAGGGATTTGCAGTATAAAGTCAGGCAAGTGCAGGTATTTGCAGGAACTGCACTTTACCTGTATTTACCGGAAAATATCCTCAAACGCCTGACTTTTTCGGTCAAATTGCTGCTTTTTTGTGTCGAGCGTACATTTGCTTGTTGAGGCTGGTTATGGCTGTTTAGTTTTGGTAGCAAGCAATGTTTTTGTGATCACAAACCTGACTTTTACGTGCAGAAACAAAAATAATGCACCCTTATGAATGGGGAATCCTAGGTGTCAAAGGGCTTGATTTTTACCCGCTCTTCGACTGTGCCGGTTGCTCACATTGCTCCTGTTGTTGTGACAACTTCGTAGCAGCACTGGCATCAATTCCTGCCGTCACACCTGGGTAGCGAGCGATCGGCTTGAGCGACAGCTCGATCGCCCATGACGGAGCTCATAGAATCAAACAGGCGAGCGGCTACCCATCTCGCGCCGTAGCTTCAGCTATTGAGGAGGATTTTGCGGAGGCAATCGACGCGGGCCTTTCTTGCATCGGTCGATATTGTGGCGATAGTTGGCGAGACGCAATTTGAAGAGTTTAAGCAGCTAGAAGGTGAGGGGCGAGCTCATAAAAACGCATAAAAACGCATAAAAACGCATATGGCCGAAAGTTTTCCTAGGTCTGCCACTCTTTGATTTTTCCTTGCTGACCACGGAGAAACCAGGAGCGATCGGCTTGTTGGGCAGTCTGATTGCTCCTGGTTGATTCCCCGGTAAATCGATAGGGAATAAGAAATTACTATTTCTATAAATGGATAGGCGGGGAAATTTGATTTCCTTGACCGGCGTTGCAACGATCACAGACGCTCTCGCCCTTAAGACACCGTATTATGGTCTGCTCTTAACCTGCCTTCATACCAACAGTTTAGCCGATTGCAAAGCGCGGGCCCTCCAAGTACATTTCAC
Organism: Microcoleus sp. Pol1C5; assembly: GCF_036701115.1. Lineage (NCBI taxonomy): Bacteria > Bacillati > Cyanobacteriota > Cyanophyceae > Oscillatoriales > Microcoleaceae > Microcoleus > Microcoleus sp. Pol1C5. The sequence goes on from NZ_JAUBQE010000060.1 coordinate 24,384, forward strand.
CCGACTGTCAAGGCTGACATAACGGCTGCTGTGTTGCCAATTTTCTCATACTCCTTATTTGATTTTTTATTCAATTTAGATAACGGCTACTGTGTTGCCAATTTTTTCGCACTTGCTTAAATTGATTTTTAATTCAACTTAGGTATCGTAACTTGACTATTAAATCAATTCGGATTTTGTTAAAAACACTAAAAAATTAGCTAATTGTTGCGTCAGCTAAAGTCAGGCATTTGCAGTATAAAGTCAGGCGTTTGCAGTATAAAGTCAGCCGGAAAGCAGGTATTTGCAGGGGGTGCACTTTACCTGCAAATGCCTGTAAATATCCTGCAAACGCCTGACTTTTTCGGTCAAATTGCTGCTTTTTTGTGCAGAGACTGCCTTTGCTTGTTGAGGCTGGTTATGGCTGTTTAGTTTTGGTAGCAAGCAATGTTTTTGTGATCACAAACCATGACTAATGCGTGCAGAGATAAAAATAATGCACCCCATGAATAGAGATTACTGCCTGTACTAATCAGGTGGAGAACTATAACGAGCATTGATAGTTGGGAGTCGATCGACTGCGGTAAATCAAGCCGCTGTTCCCTCACGACTGCTGTAAACCAAGCGGTCGTTTCCTCACGACTGCTGTAAACCGAGTGTGTAGGAGGTCACGGAGCTTCGAGTACAAGATTGAATTAAAGCGGAGGGAGCGAATCGTTCGCAATCCTCCATCCGACCTTCGTAATTATTCGGTTATTCGGCCTCTCACGACTGAGAATAATTTGCGGTCGAAGAAAAGAAACAACTTTTTTTTATTTCAAACATCAGACGCTCGAGAAAATGTTAATGACGAAGGTCGAGCGCTCGAAAGGCGGAGTATGCGTTGACTTTTACAGCTACCAACACCATAGCCATCGACTGTAAATAGCGATCGATCGCAACGCAGGCATTTGCAGTATAAAGTCAGGCAAGTGCAGTATAAAGTCAGTAAGATTACAGGCATTTGCAGGAACTGCACTCTACCTGTATTTACCCGAAAATATCCTGCAAATGCCTGCATTTTCCTGTTCCTTTACTGCTTTTTTGTACAAGGACTGCCTTTGCTTGTTGAGGCTGGTTATAGCTGTTTAGTTTTGGTAGCAAGCAATGGTTTTGTGATCGCAAACCCTGACTAATCTATACAGACAAAAAATAACGCACCCTTATGAATGGGGCATCCTAGATGTCAAGGCGCTTAATTTTTACCCGCTCTTCGACTGTGCCGATTGCTCACATTGCTCCTGCTGTTGTGGCGGCTTTTGTGGCAGCACAGGCATCAATTGCCACAACTTTCCCATCGCACTTGGGTAGCGATCGCTCACATTACTCGCTCTCTTGTTAACCAGCCATCGCTCTCTTGTTAACCAGCCATCACCGTCAGACGTTTAATCGTCCTTCCACTGCGATCGCCTCACTCGCTATAATTTATACACAAAAATTAAATAAACTGAGAGTTGGGTAGGCATCAGTCTCACTTTGATAAACCCTCTAATAGCCCTCTCCAATTGGAGGGGATAAAATCACCTGAATAGCGCTTGTCGATTACAGTTGTTAACTTGTATCTTGGTAAGAGGTTTTTACTGATTAAAAACTATGAAAACTTTATCGGAAGCCAAACCTAGAGAGCTGCTATCCAACCATATTCACATTCGCCTCACTGACTCAGACTACAATCAAATTAAAGCCAGAGCAGAGCAAGTCAATTTGAGCATGAGCGACTTCATGCGCCGTGCAGCTTTGAGGAGAGCCATGCCGCGCCCTCTAGCTGCATTTGACTTAAAAGCCTATCAAGTTTTATGCAAGATTGATGCCCAATTGAGAATTGCCGGAAACAACCTCACTCAACTTACTAAAGCTTGCAATAGTGCTGTGGCATTGGGAGAACCCGTTGTTGTCAATACAGGACTCTTAGAAAGCGTACAGCAACTCATTCGAGAAAACGGGAAAGCAATTAAAACAATAGTTGCAAACCTTACCAATTCTACAGTCCGCTAATTTTTAACAAGCCTGAGCAATCGATGCAATAAACCTACTGCGAAACGGTTATGATTGGCAAACAAATCAAAGGTACAGGCTTTCGAGGCTGTCTGAACTACGTGCTGGGCAAAAAAGACGCTGCTCTAATTGGCGGTACTATGTGCGGACAGACTCCTGAAGAACTCGCTGCTGAATTTGGCATCGCCCGACAACTAAGACCTAACCTGAAAGTAGCAGTTTTTCACGCCACTTTATCTGTCGATAGCACCGAAAAACTAGAAGATTCTGAAGAAAATGACCAACGCTGGCTGGCGATTGCAGCCAACTACATGAAAGCGATGGAATTTGACAACAACCAGTACGCAGTTGTCAAGCACAGCGATACAGAACACGACCACATTCACATCGTCGCCAGTCGCATTTGCCTAGATGGAGGTGTTGTTGACGATAGCTGGGACTATTACAAAAGCCAAGAAACTATTCGCCAGCTCGAACGGAACTACAACCTGGAAACTGTTACACCCAGTTGGGAAACAGACAAGCGAGCTCAGACTACAGGAGAACACAGGCAATTAAAAAACAAGGGAAACAAGAGCGTCAGGGTGCAATTGCAAGACCTAATTGATGAAGTTACCCAAGACAACCCAAGTATGCCAGAATTCGTTGAGCGGTTGCAGCAACAAGCCGTAGAGGTGCAAGTCGGATTGACTCGAACTGGAATCGGCTTCAGTCAAGGCATTTCTTACAATTTAGATGGGGTCGCTTTAAGTGGCACTCAGTTGGGTAAAGCCTACACTTTTTCTGGGTTGCAGAAGCATCGAGGCGTTAGCTATGACAAAGGGCGAGATAACGCCCTAATTGAGGCTTTAATGCAGCCACAACACTTAGCTATCGCCCCCAGTGAGGCAGAGGAAAATGAGTTAGAGTCGTCAGAAGCCGAGCTAGCAGCAACCGCACCTGCTACTCCTGCAACAGCAAATAAATTAGAGTTGTCACAATCCAAGCTAGCAGCAACCGCACCTGCGACTCCTGCAACAGCAAATGAGTTAGAGTTACAACTGTCAATCCTGCCTGAAAGGAATGAAACTCAGTGGCAAAAAGTCCGATCGCATCTAGCAGTCGAGTATAGTTTACCTTTAGAATTGCTCGATTTATTGCACTCTCATTCTTGGCTGTATGCCGGCTCAGAAAAGGCTGTCTTTACAGGACGGACGCTTGAGGGGGAAGCCCGGTTCGCTTTTGTTCTCGATGAAAGAGGCAACTTTAGTACAACCCATCCCCTGTCATCTGAAGCTGCTTTCTGGGTAGCCACTACCGGAGAAATTGAGCGAGCTGTGATTGCTTGTAACCCAATAGAAGCCCTTTCAATTTTGCTTATTGAACACGGAAACTCTGCAACAGCACCACCCACAATTTACATAGGAATTGAACGAGCTTCACAACTGCCTAGACAATTCTTACAAGAACTCGATAGCGTTATTATAGCGATTGCAGAAGATTCTATGCTCGCTCGAAATGCAAGCGAGCTGCTACCGAATGCAGAACTTGTTAATCCACAATCAAGTTGGAATGATATCTGGATACAATTAATTGAGCAAGAACAGCAAGATATTCAACAAAATAACCAACCTTATAAAGAGCGCATCCAAGACATCGAACTGGATTAATTCTTGCTACCTTAAATTTGTCTAGAATTTAAACAAAGTGCTTAGGTTCATAAAACAATCAATATGTTTGATAAAACCTGTTGATCAATACTTCGGACAGTTTTTTAACGGCCCTGTAAGCCGAGGGCGAGGAAGCCCTGCCATTTTTTACGCATTTTCTGAAACGAGTGCGCGCTTACTTAAACCTTGAAAAAATAGTCCAGCATATAGCCAGTAAGGGTTTCGGAGACTCGACTATATCTAAAACTGTCCGAAGTATTGCTTATGGGACAAGGATTATGTCTCACCACTACTTCCGTATCACTACCAAGCATCATAACTTGGCTGTACAATAAAGGGTTCTAGCCGTGGGTCGCCCGTATTCGACGCCTCAAACGCTAAGGATAATGACTACACTTATTACCTAGCAAAGCTTTTAGGCTAGCGGACAGGTCTGTTTAGCAGACCAAGTAAGGAAAAACTATAAATATGGAAAAAAACTATACATTTCAATTCAATCCTTCCACTGCCTTAGAAGCCCTGAAAGCTGGTAAATACGACCCGCTTAACTTCTACGAAGCGCGTTTAGACCTGTTTAACCTCTCGGTAATGGCAGACTATGACCAACTCATTTGCCTACCCACATTAACTGCTATCGACAAATACTGGTATCAGATTGAAACAGCCCGAAAAGTCCTCAGACAAATGGGTGGACGGGCATTACTAGCGGATGAAGTCGGATTGGGTAAAACCATTGAAGCGGGACTAATCATCGCCGAATACTTAGCTAGGGGGATGGTAAAGTCCATCCTAGTGTTAACTCCGGCATCCCTAGTTTCCCAGTGGCAATCAGAGTTAAGTGACAAATTTAATATCGCTACTATCACCACAGATAACCGTGACCCACAACAACCGATAGACGAATTTTGGACAAATAATCCGCGAATTATCGCTTCATTAAACACGGCTAAGTCTGCTAAACATTATCTTCACGTCACCAGTCGTACTTGGGATTTGGTTGTTGTCGATGAGGCACACCATCTAAAAAATCGCAGTACCCTCAACTGGAAACTGGTCAACGCCCTCAATAAGCGGTTTATCCTCATGCTTACTGCTACGCCAGTGCAGAACTCCCTTGTGGAACTGTTTAATCTGCTAACCCTCCTCAAACCGGGACTGCTACAAACAGAAGCCGCTTTTAAAAAAGAATACGTCAATTCCAAGAATGGACGAGTCCCTAAAAATCCCGAAAAGTTACGCACTCTGATGCGGGAAGTTATGGTACGAAATACCCGCGCCCTAGTAGATGTCAAACTGCCCAAACGCTTCGCCACCACAATTACCGTTACCCCGGCAGCCGGAGAGGAGAAACTTTACCAAGACTTGAGCAAGTATCTACGTTCTTCAGAGGACAAACTAGACAGACTCTCCCGTACTAATTTGCTAATGCGAGCGGGTTCATCCCCTAATGCTTTAGCTGACTCCCTCAAGCAACTGACTATCCGCCTACCCGATGAAGAACTGAAGTCTTTAGCTGCACGAGCATCCCAAGTCAAGCAGGTCGAGAAAGCAAAAACCTTAGTAGAGATGCTCTCCAAATCTCGCCAGAAAACCTTAGTTTTCACAACCCATAAAGCAACTAGCACCTATTTAGCTAAAACGCTGCAAGCGGAAAATATCCCCTTTGCAGAATTTACTGGCGGAATGTCCCTTAAACAGAAAGATGAGGCTATAGCCGCATTTCGGGATAATGTTTCTGTACTCTTAGCATCGGAAACAGGGGGAGAAGGACGTAACATCCAGTTTGCTAATGCGATCGTTAATTATGACCTGCCCTGGAACCCAATGAAAATTGAACAGCGCATTGGTCGTATCCACCGCATCGGACAAACCCAGGATGTTTTTATTTTTAACTTCTGTCTCAAAGGCAGTATCGAAGAGTATATTCTGCGGATACTGCACGACAAAATTAATATGTTTGAACTGGTAGTCGGAGAAATTGAAACAATTTTAGGCAATGTGGATGATGAATTTGACTTTAGTGAAGTTGTCATGGATATCTGGCTTAAGCATCAAGTTAAACCCGAATTAGATCAAGCCTTTGAGCAATTGGCAGATAATTTGTTGAAAGCCCAAAAACAATATGAGCAAATTCAAGAACTGGATGAACAGATTTTTGGCGAAGATTTTGAAGCTTGAAAAATTGATTTGATTAAATATGTTATCAGACCCAATAATTACTACTTTAGAAAAAATTGTAGCTCTCCATGACGGAATAGCTGAACCGGCTGGGGAACACGTTTTAAATGCGCTGTTAAATGAAAACATAGCCTCGTTACTTTCTCTACCAGAAGAAGTAACTTTTACAACTATCACTGATGTACCTCAAAGTGTTTTTGTTACTTATCATTCAGAAGTATTAAATAAATTATCTGAACTATTAGCTGTCAAAGGGCAGATTAGTGCCTTGGGTGTAAAATTTGATGGCTATCTAAAAGCTACGGGATTTGACAAAAGCATACCAGAGAGATTCAAACCTCAAAATGGGTTAATTCGTTTTATAGATGCTAAACCATCAACCACTCGCTACATTTTATGTAATGTGGCTTACACAGCGAATGCCGAAGAAAAAAGGATTGGTCTAGTTTCGTTTATTATCAATGAAATAACAGGAGTAACACCAGTACAAATTGGGGATGCTTTATTTTGGGAGTCTGACAGAATGGATGTGGATAATCAAGAAACACCCTTTTCTATTCCTTTTGATGAGTTGTTGAAGTTAATCGAACATCAAAGTGGAATATTGATTGGAAAATCTTTAGATAATTGGCAGGCTAAATTAACAAGAGCAAGAGCTAGGGATGAAGAAAGACTCAAGGATTATTACAACACGATTAGCTCTGGGATTCGCCACAAGATTGAGTTAAAAAATTTGATTGGTGATGAATTAGACAAAGAATTAGCTCGAATTGAAGCTACTAATAGAGAGCTAGATCGAAAATTGTTAGATATCCAAGAGCGTTATGCAATGAGTGTAGAAGCTTGGTTGCACAGTGCAATGATTATCCATCTACCTACAGTACATATTCAATGTGAGTTGCAAAGAAAGAAAACGAAACGGACTGTAACAATAGTTTGGAATCCGTTCACTAAAATTATTGAACCTCTTTGCTGTGAATTATCAGGAGAACCTGTTTACGATTTCTATTTAGATGATCTATCAGCTAAAATTATCTCCCCGACAGTTTGGACTAGATAGGGGTATAGCCGAGATACGGGCTTTCCGAGGACACGACGTAAAGTTTTGTAACAATGCCGCTTTTCAATGTCCCTTCCGCCTACAGAAGCTGCCAACACTCAGTCAGCTAGAGCAGAGTAGTATTACTACTCTGCCCTCGTACAGACCCAAAAAGCGGAAATCTTTTACTGCTAAACATTTCAGGCTTTGCTACTTCAAGTCATTTTGTCTTATATTTACAAAACTTTACGTCATGTCCTCGGAAAGCGCGTATCTCGGCTATACCCCAAAGGTGCGTCCAGGTTTTGAGTTGAGTGACCAAACGAAAAGATACGCTTGCTGTAATTCAATCCAGATGCAACAACTTGACTATTAATTCAATTCAGATGCAGCAACTTGACTATTAATTCAATCCAGATGCAGCAACTTGACTATTAAATCAATTCACTTTTTGTTAAAAGGGCTAAAAAATTAGCTAATTGTTGCGTCAGCTAAAGTCAGGCAAGTGCAGTATAAAGTCAGGGGTTTGCAGTATAAAGTCAGGGGTTTGCAGTATAAAGTCAGGGGCTGCACTTTACCTGTATTTACCTGAAAATACCCTGCTTTCCGCCTGACTTTTTCGGTCAAATTACTGCTTTTTTGTGCTGTTCGTGTCTTGACCTGTTGAGGTTGGTTATGACTATTCTCAATCGGTAGCAAGCAATGGTTTTGTGATCACAAACCCTGATTAATGCGTGTAGACGAAAAATAATGCACCTTTATGAATGGGACATCCTAGGTGTCAAGGCGATCGCGTTAGGCTAGCTATCGGACGAGTGATTCCCTCGTGATCATCGACATTAGCCGGCTGCTTCGCTTGCAAACAGGATGGCAAGGCGCGATCGCGTTGGGCATCCATCGCTAATGCCGAACTGCACCAACTGGCTTGCGTCGTGCCCGGCAACGCTCCTTCGTAACCAAGGCTTTCCTGTACACCAACTGGCTCGCTCTTGGCTTCAAGAGCGACTGGCAGGAGCACAGTTCTATCCAAGTCCAAACTGCCCCATCAAACTTTCTTGCCTTGGCTTCCAGAGTGAGCGTGAGCGCAACTTCTGCCTACCAACAATTCCTATCGCAGTCTTGCAAAAACCCTAAATTGGCAAAAAGTGCTCAAATTCGACTCTTGTACGTACATTTGACATGGCTTGCTATGCGACTGGCGTACTAATTAGGAGGATTCAAGAGGTGTCGGAGTACAAAAAATCTATTTAAAAGCAGCGATAGTTAATTCAACTTAATTAAGATTTATGAAATTTAGAGGAAGATTTAGGAAATATTAGGGACAAGTAGGAGATATTAGGAAAAAAGAGGAAAAAAGAGGAAATATAAGGGTTAAAATATAAAAGTTTTTATTGCATTCAGTAACAATTCTGGTGTTATTTCTTCTTACAAAAAGTTGCACCCTCTGTGTGGAGAATGCAACTCGCGCTTATTGCTGGCAGGCATTACTTCTTAGAAGAACCTGACCTTTGTAGTAGTCGTAACATCACTGGCATTAGTACCTGAATCAGCGAGGCAACAGAGCAGATGAAGATAGCGAACACTCTGCATGAGCATTCTGGCAGCCCGAAAAAAATACTCTTCCACTTCACTTCTCTTATACAAAAGTGCGTTAGCACTGCATTCAATCAAACTCGGCTCCCTGTACTGCAACTCTTGCTAGAAAAACGCTACCGCTATTGTTCCGATACATTAATATGCCATAGCTGAATGGCTATCACAAGGCGGTAATCTTTTAGGCAACCTTAACCAGCCTATTCAATTAGTTTGACTTGCTCGAACTCGAAAGTACCGCATAAATGCTACCAGTTAGTCGCTTGCTTTTTCTACAATTGCGACTATTGGGGAATGCAGAGGCAAGCTGTTTAGTTGTTAAATAAATCTTAAGCGTACCGGGACAGGAAAACACCTCAAAATTAACTTTTTGGAACCGCTCGACCATGAGTTTTTCTGAGTTATTGCTGTGGTTTTTGAGTTTTTCTGAGTAAAATTGTGTAAGCTCAGCTTGAATTGTTAACCCAATTTTGGGCGGTATTAGCAACAAAAAACTCAAAATTATGCAAATTTAGGCAAGCTGGGAAGAACTGGAAAAAAGCAGGGAAAGATGGTAGCAAGCAATGTTGGGAGATATATTTATATCGGTAAAGAAAAGATGGTAGCAAGCAATGTTGGGCGATATATTTATATCGGTAAAGAAAAGTTGCGGCTAAGTTTTCTGAAACTTATAGTGCGATCGCTCCTACCTACAACGGCTTCAAGCGGCCGGGGCGAGCGCTGTATTCGCTACTAGGCTCTTGCCCTTCAACGAGCGCCTCGCAGTAAATTAAAGTCGCCACACCTTAATTATTCGCTATTCGCGAATCTAGAATAAAGGAAACAATGCGCTCGCTCATCCGCTATGCTAAAACCCCAAGATATCCTTGCAATACTCAAAGTCCACAGTTGGGATTCAACGAACTGGACGTACAGTTCTCTCGCTCAAAGCTTGGGTATGAGCGCATCAGAGGTTCATGCTGCCCTTGAGCGTTCTGAAGCTGCCGGTCTGTATTATGGCTCCGAGCGGAAAATATTGAAGCAAGCGGTGTTGGAATTCTTGGTTCACGGGTTGCGCTATGTATTCTACGCCCAGCCAGGCCCACTCTCGCGGGGACTGCCAACTGCACATTCTGCTGAGCCATTGAAAAGCAAGCTGGTTGCCTCACCATCTGAGGTTTACGTTTGGCCTGACCCTCAAGGTGTTGTGAGAGGGCAGGCAATCGCGCCTCTGTACCGCTCAGTCCCCCAAGCTGCCAGTAACGATCCAAAACTTTATGCCTTGCTCAGCTTGATTGACGCTATTCGAGTTGGTCGGGTGCGGGAGCAACGTTTAGCCGCTAGCGAACTTGAAAAGAGGATCGTCGCTCTATGAACCCGCAGATACTCATGCTGGAAATAGTTGCCAGGGTACTCTCGACCGTACCCAATACCATGTAAGCCTTACACTCGCGAACAGCTCGGCGGGCGAGCGCAAAAACCAGATAGTCCAGCCTCAACTTTATTGCTGGCATAGTGGGTACTACACTACAAAATCGCTTCTAAAATTTTAGCTACCTGCCAATTTTCTCACACTTGCTCAACTTGCTTTTTAATTCAACTTAAATACTGTAACTTGACTATTAAATCAATTCGGATTTTGTTAAAAACGCTAAAAAATTAGCTAATTGTTGCGTCAGCTAAAATCAGGGATTTGCAGTATAAAGTCAGGCGTTTGCAGTACAAAATCAGGTATTTGCAGGTATTTGCAGGGGGTGCACTTTACCTGCAAATGCCTGTAAATATCCTGCAAACGCCTGCAACTTTCTGCCAAATTACTGCTTTTTTGTGCTGTTCGTGTCTTGACCTGTTGGGACTGGTTATAGTTGTTCTCTCTCAGTAGCAAGCAATGTTTTTGCGATCGCAAACCCTGACTAATTCGTGCAGAAACAAAAACAATGCACCCTTATGAATGGGGCATTCTAGGTGTCAAGGCGCTTGATTTTTACCCGATATTCGGCTGTGCCGATTGCTCACATTGCTCCTGCTGTTGTGGCGGTTTTTGTCGAGGCGATCGACGCGGGAAACCTGACAGCAGCCGATGTGGTGGCAGTTGTTGGCGCGGCAGAATTTGCAGAGTTTCAGCGACTTAGAGTTCTCCGGTTCCAGCCGGAAATCCAAAATCTAAAATCTAAATTTGCGGATGTGTCCGTCGTTCAAAAACGACTATGACCGATTGGACTCCACCGGGTGTTACCAAGTTGGTAACACCTTTGTAACTGGAATCGAGGCGATCGGGTTTGGCTCGATCGTCTGACCCTGGATTTGTAGTTTATAAAGGCAGGTCAAACCAGAGCCGGGTCAAGTCGATAGCCCGATCGTCCTAGGAAAAGTGGGTAAAACTAATATTTGCTCATATTTACTCATATTTATTCATAAAAAAACTAACAAAAACTAACGAAAACTAACGAAAACTTACCCCTGATCGTCCCTTGGTGCTGGCACTGGTTGCCTCTCCCGCCCTAGGACTGAAAGGCGATCGGGGTTAAAAACGTAAATTTTGCATAAATTTTGCATAAATTTTGCATAAATGAACATATTGCTGCTGTGCGATTTTTCGGTGCTGACCACGGAGAAATTATGTGCGATCGGGGGTTTGTCGGTTGCTAGCACCGATCACCTAACTAATCCCCGGTAAATCGGTAAGGATTGCGTTGAGTTGATTTATTTGACTTTATTTGACTTTATTTGACTTTATTTGACTTTTAGCCCGATCGCCCGCAGCTCCCGACAATCTGGGACTGGGTGCGGACTAAATACACTTTTTACACGGCTTGAGCGACTGTTGCAGTGTATTTAGTGCATTTACTGTGGCTCCCCGGTGTGGTTCTATCGGGCCACTAAATGTAGACTTTTTAGATGGTTCGATCGTCCGTGCAGCGCAAAAAGCTACATAAGAGTCTACATAACCATGACTCCCCGGCGGGTGCGATCGAGTCTTGATTGGTTATATTTTCTTATGCCCACTCGCCTTGTCATAAGATTGAGTGGCAGCTTCAGCAAACGCAGGGGTGCGAAAAGCATGGGTTACGGTTGCTGTCGGAGTATCCTAAATGTGGGGCGAGGTTTAGGGGTATAGCCGATATACGGGCAAAATAGGACAGGACGTAAAGTTTTGTAAATATAAGACAAAATGACTGGAAGTAGCAAAGCCTGAATGTTTAGCAGTAAAAGATTTCCGCTTTTTGGGCCTGTACGAGGGCAAAGTATAACTATTGCAGCGGGTTTAATGTGTCAAGTTGCCACATAAATAGCAGATGTGTTATAAAGTCTACAAACCTAATAACATTAATATGAATAATTATAATCTATCTAGTGGTGACAATTTTGATATAGAAAATATCGATTTAGCTGATATAGACAATATCGACTTAGCCAATACCTATACGGAAAATTGTTTAAAAGAGATTAAAAGTGATATTAGTAATCTTAGATCGCGAGCAGCAACATTTTTGGGTTTTGCTGGTTTACTACTTCGATTTATTATAGAGTTGCCCAACTCATTACTAATTTACTTATATACCAAACTAGGTGCTTTTTTAACCTCTTTTTACTCAATAGTTTTATTGGCTTTGTTATTAATGTCTAATCCTAGACTGGGGGAAATAACCCATAAAGGTTTCATCTATAAATATTTTTTATCAGACCCCGTTTTAGACGTTAAGAGAATGATTTTAAAATACAATATAAATTTTTTTGAATACCTTAACTCAGAAGCTCATAAAATAAAAATTTTACTGAACCAAGCTATAATTTGTTTAGTGCTTAGTGCATTTTTCTTTACCTTCAACAGTGTTTTAGTAAGTTTTTTGGGGAAATAATCAACCTTTCAGCCGGAGCAATTTTAATATCTAAACACTACACAGAGGCAAGACTGAGCCTGTAAAACGCTACTTAAAGGTGGTAAGGAACCAGTAAAACAAACCAGGGTAGCATCTTACACACCAGGAATATGTAAGACGTTGGTAAGACGAACTAAGGTGAGTTAGGTGGGGATACTCAATTTTCCCAGCCTAGGACTTATAACTCTTGTAGCTAACTACTTTTGCATTTGCTGAGAAAAGTTTCATAATGCTTGCTGAGAGCGTTTTGATTGGGTGCTGTTTTTTTATCCTGTGGTAAAGTCAGTTTCCGATCAGCCAAATATTGGTAACAGGTGCCGACGAGTTCAGGGGCAATAACCACTTCATTGGTATCTGGTCGAATTGATAGTAAATGCAAATCGAACAGAGTGTGTATATCGGCTCTGAGTGGTAAACCATTTGTTAAATGATTGGTTTGAGTACCTTGATATGGAATTATATGTGCTGCTTCGATAGCTGGCTCTACATCACAATCAGTTATTGGACATCGACCCCTGTAAGCAATTAACAACTTACGTCGAAATTCAGCCTGTCCCTGTCGCTGCACAATAGAAGTAGGTATCCGTCGTCTGGCATCTTGAAGAGTTTCAGGGTCAAAATGTCCCTCAGATTCAATTTTCTGGCGCTCAGCATCTTGAAGAGTTTCAGTGTCAAAATATCCCTCAGATTCAATTTTCTGGTGCTCAGAGTCTTGAAGAGTTTCAGCGTCAAAATATTCCTCAAATTCAATTTTGTGGTGCTTAGTATCTAGTTCAGGTAGCGCTGGATTGCGGGTGTGGAAGTAAGAATCTAGAATTGTTCGCAAATCACCACAACCTTCATCGTCTTGACCCTGCCCCAGAACTTGCGGGGGAATCGGCACCGGATTACCTCGCAAATCTAATTCTTCCAAATTCTTCATGATGCGAATCGCCTCCGGGATTTCAGCAATCTGATTGTTAAGGAGTATAAGCTCTTTCAGATTCGACAGTTGTCCGATTGCTTCTGGGATGGAGGTAATCTGATTGTCAGCAAGACAAAGCGTTGTTAAGCTCGACATTTGTCCGATTGCCTCTGGGATGGAGGTAATCTGATTTTTAAAGAGAGAAAGCAGTGTCAGGTTTTCCAGGTGCAAGATTGCTTCTGGGATTTCCGTAATCTGATTTTCACCCAGAGAAAGCCATGTCAGGTTTGGTAGTTGCCTAATAGCCTCTGGGATGGAGGTAATCCGATTGTAACCGAGGTTAAGCCGTGTCAGATTCGACAGTTGCCAAATAGCCTCTGGGATGGAGGTAATCCGATTGCTATGGAGTTCAAGCTTTGTCAAACTTGACAATTGCCCGAGTTCCTCTGGGATAGAGGTAATCTGAGTGCAACTAAGGTCAAGCTCTGTTAGATTCGACAATTGACCGAGTTCGTCGGGGATGGAAGTAATCAAATTGGAACCGAGGTCAAGGTGTGTCAAATTGGACAGTTGACCGAGCTCCTCTGGAATGAACTCTATGTCCAGATTGCCACAGAGGTCAAGGTGTGTCAAATTGGACAGTTGACCGAGCTCCTCTGGTATCAAGTAAATACGATTAGAACGAAGGTTAAGCTGTGTCAGCTTGGACAGTCGCGCAATCAGCTTTGTGGACCTAGACCCAATTTTATTGTAATTGAGGTTAAGTTCTGTCAGATTTGACAGGTGGACGATTGCATCTGGGAGAGCCCCAATTTGATTGTTAGAGAGATCAAGTCGTGTTAAATTCCACAGTTGCGCGATTACATCTGGGATACAGGTAATCTTATTGTACGCAAGGTCAAGCTCTGTCAGCTTCAACAATTTACCGAGAGCATCCGGGATACAGGTAATCTGGTTGTGACAAATGTAAAGCCCTCTCAGATTCGACAATTGTCCTAGCGCCTCTGGGATGGAGGTAATCTGGTTAAACTGTGTCATATCTGACACTCCCCAAGGCACTTCATTACTGAATTCAAGCCATTTCAGATTGGATAGTTGCCCGATTGTCTGTGGGATTTCCCTAATCTGATTGTCACCAAGGTACAGTCCTGTCAAACTCGATAGTTGCCCAATTACCTCTGAGATAGAAGTAATCTCATTGTAACTGAGCTTAAGTAGTGTCAGATTGGACAGTCGCCCAAGTGCGTCGGGAATAGAGGTAATCTTATTGTTATTGAGGAGAAGCTGTGCTAGATTGGACAATTGACCAAGTGCCTCTGGAATGGAGGTAATTTTATTGTTACTCAGGTCAAGCCATCCCAGATTTGATAGTTGTCCGATATCTTCTGGGATAGAGGTAATCTGATTTTCACGACAGTAAAGCCCTATCAAATTGAACAGTTGCCCCAGCGTTTCTGGGATGGAAGTAATTTCATTGTTACTTAAGTCAAGCGTTGTCAAATTAGACAGTTGCCCTAACGCCTCTGAGATAGAGTTAATTTTATTGTTGCTAAGATCGAGCCTTGTCAGGTTAGACAGATGCCCTAGCGCCTCTGGGATGGAGGTAATCTGGTTATGACTGAGGTTAAGCCCTGTCAGATTAGACAGTTGTCCGATATCTTCTGGGATAGAGGTAATCTGATTTTCACTGAGGTTAAGTTCTGTCAGATTAGACAGTTGCCCGAACGCCTCTGGGAGCTGGGTAATCTGATTTTGGTGGAGTGAAAGCTGTGTCAAATGCGTACACCTGACAATTTCTGGTGGCAATTGTTTCAGATTCAGCTCCGACAAATCTAGTTCCGTTAATTTTTTATTGACAACTTGTTCAATTCGTCGTCGCACTGTTTTTTCTGACATCATGTACTCAAAGGTAGAGAGTGAATAGAGACGCTGTGATTTAAGGCGTAATAATTCCCACGTTTCAGGGCTTAATTTTTTTCATTTTTTAATTATCTTTTTAGTATTGATACCCATGCCTCTTCGTAGTCTTCATTATATCGTGACAATAAAATTTAGCAGTTGGGAAATACGGTCGAAATGACGATGAGGCAGTAAGAGAAAACAGTAATGCTGTTTTCTGAGAACTAATCGGGTAATGAGTATGTTCTACAAAAACCATTAGTATTTGTCCATGTACCGCTTAAAGCTGGTAAAGCTCGGTCAGGAAAGACACTTATCCTGAGTTTGGACTTAAATTTGCTACAAATTCATAAGGGTAATAATATTTATTTTGTCAGCGCTTATTTTTAAACTTACCAGTCACGTAACTATATATGTAACCGCTAATTTTCAGCCTGTGCCACTTTTTAGTCACCTGCATCTCCATCAATTAACTTCTTTTCCCAGCCTTTTTTATATGCTTGTTGAATTTTTGCCGGAGAAGCCGATGCAACCTCATAGAACTCCTTTTGAGTTCCTTGACTTCTAAGCTCGTTATAAGCCTTTTGGCAAGGATCTTCATTTTCATCTGGATCAGTCTGGTTACAAAAGTCACAATCTACCCATCCATATGCATGAGTAAAAGCTTCCATTTCAGTTTCGTAGGATGGAGTTTTATATTTCTCCAAATAATTAGTTGAAAGCTCATCAAACTTTCCAATGGATGTTGATAGTGTGGATATCCGAGAAGAAACCTTTACACAGTAACCGTCTGAGGTCTTTTCTTCAAGGTCAAGCTTATGACCTCTATAGAGTCGAGGAGTAAAACTTCTCATTATGAATTACCTTAATAGATTTTTCAATTTTACCCTTTTGTTATAGCAAACCATACTGAAGATTAGGGGTATAGGTAAATAACCCCTACTCAACCTAATAAAATTCGATTTCCCCACCTAGGACGTGGAAGCATTACAGCTCCATCAGAATAAAAGCATAACCTGACCCAGGGCTTAAAACTGCTACAGCTTCATCAATATCTAACAGTTTTCCGCCTATCCCCACTGTACTCAAAATGGCAGGTTTCCTTTACCTTTCGCAACCTATACCATCTTTGTCCCGATCGAATCTGTGAGGGTCTGGCTGTAGTACGCGAAAGCGACGATGAGGAATGTCGCCGCAATTCAGATCCGGTGGTACGGGCGAAATACATACGTCGGGGTAACTCGGGTCGCAATTATTGCGTAGACGGGATACACGTTTTTGCGGGCGATGGGGTCTATAAGTCAAGAAAAATCAACCTAAACCAAGAAAATCAGAATAAGTCAAGAAAAGGCAAAATAAGTCAAGAAAAGTCAACCTAAACCAAGCTAAAGCACGGTTTATCTACTGGCAAACCGGAAATAAATTATGGGTGATCGAGCTACCGCATCAGGCCGATCGCCCGTTTTGCAATAGCGAAACGGCGGATTAACATTGGCTAAACCAAGAACACTGCTTATTATGCCATTCAAGTACCTGTTTACTTGGTCGGGATTGCTTGTCTTTTGGCAGCAACAGCTTTCTACCTGAGAGCTTGCTGTATTCGGTATCACTGAGCTTACTAGCAACACACACTTCTTTTGTTAAGGTATTAATTGTAATCAGGTACTTGTCAAAAAGTATATGGATATCTGCTCGTAATAGCAGACCATTGGAAACATGATAAGATTTAAGACCACTACTGATGTGAGCAGCTTCTAAATTTGCAGCTCCCACTTCCTCATAACCAGTAATCGCACATTTCTTGTTATAGACGCTGAGTAAGCGCTCGCGAAAATCTCTTTGTTCTGGTCGTAGAGGTACATCTACATTAGTCGTCTTTCTATCATTCCTAGTGATGGCGGCATCCGAAAAATTATGTGTGCTGGGAATAAATTCCTCTAAGTCATCAGGGTATATATCATTTAACTCATCATCTTCATCCTCTATCAGCTCTTTATTTTGAGTACCTATTTCTCTAGGATTAGTAAGCTGTAAGGTTGGGCTGCTAATAGGGTGTTGTGAGTTAGAGGGAGAGCTTGTTGACAAAGACTCCATAGACTGTTCGGTGCTACTATCGTTACTGGACAATTCCCGTAATGACTCAACTTTAGAAGTAGCGGAGGCCGTTGGGAGTAGCGACTTATTTGAGACAATAGCTGTACTTTTGTGAAAATTGCTATTGTTCTGCTTAATTGGTATAAAATTTCTTTCTAGTTCAGTTTCAGGCAGTTCATTTTCTTCCCAATCCTCTTGCTGAACATCATTCCCATTATCTGTAAAGTTAAAATTATCATTACTATCGGGTTCAAATACTTCCTCATTTTGAAAATTAACTTTTGGAATTTCGCCTTGGATAGTTCGTACATTTTGAGTATTTAGAAAATTCTTAATTTCTTGTAGGTTTTCATCCAAAATCGTTACTAAAAATCGTATCCTATCGCCAAGCTTACAGTCATCCTTAGTTAGTTGCTGATTTAGGCTTTCTATAAGGTACTGACGCATTGTACTTTTATTGTCACAACGCAAGTAAAATGTTTCTTGATCTTGATGGAAGTAAAAGTGACCCGGAACTTCCGAAGCGATACAGTCATCATCTAAAAATAAAGAAGTTTCTATCATATTAGCTGGTTTAACACTAATTTCTGCTAACCACTTTAGGTTAATTGACCACTCGATACCTCGTTCATCTAAAATCAGTCTTTTGAGAGCTTCTTCAACTTCGGGCGATCTTAAACTTCCTTGCCATTGCTGACACCACTCAATTGCTTGTTTATCTTGAGATTGTTTGATCTTCCGACACTGTTCTGTTACATCTTTAAGTAACGATCTGCTTCCAGCAATCGCAGCAAGTTTCTGACTAACATGAGGGTGAAGTAAATTAACTTTGTCACGATCAAGATACTGTATGCGCCAATCAGCATCCGCTATAAGGACTTGGCTGGCTGGTAGCAGCCGATTATCATCGGTTAGAACTAAGTTTAGATCCATCAGGGTTCCTTTCCTATGCTAAAACAATTATGCACTCATCTGACTTATTTCAATCAGGTTATTTTAAAAGTTACCCCTCATTCTTCGGAAATCGCTTTTCATCGAGGAGCTGCAAAACTTTAAGTACGCATTTTGCATCTTCATCATTTAAAGGCTTGTCACCATACTCATTTCTGACTTCCTCCAAAAAATCTAAGTAATCCTTTTCCGATGGCGATAGCTTCAACCCTAAAAATTCATAAACTTCGCGAATAGGCGAGTCTATCTTCATAATAATTCGGCGTTTACCGAAGGGTATTCGTTGTTGAAATGCGTGTTCAGCTTTCCAAAATTTATTCTTGTGCCACAAGCATGGGCGATTTTTGCACCACTGCTTAACCCATGCTCCATTTGCACTACCTTTGATAAAATTTATATAAAAATACTCATAAATTTTTGGAAGGGATTTGTTAAATGCAACGCTGTTACTCTCTGATACACCTTCTTGTTCAAAGAAAGCAATAAGTTTCTCAAAATGAGCGACAACTTCCTTAGCCTCGACTGGCTTAAATCCGAGCGCTTGTTCTACTTCTCTTTTACATTGGCCTTTAAATAAAGGTCTTTGGCTAGCAACTTGGTAAGCATCTTCAGTAAATGCAACTTCGCTAGGACAGTACAGTCTTAGTTCAGGTGTCATTGCAGCAGGGTACTGCTGTAGTTCTTGAGGACTTTGTAGCACAGGCAGCCATCGTTCCGACTTTAGGAAACTATTCAAAGGTTTATCATCATAAGTTGGTTGATTTTTTAAAGTATCCCAGTGTTCTACAAGGTACTCGAAGACTTTAGCGCAATCACGAGCAACTAGATTGGGGTTTTTATTGTTATACGCTTTGTGTCCAAGAATTCTGATATAATCTAAAAAGTCTTTAGCACTGGGAGTAGAAGACATTCCTAGGGTTCTAAAAAAATCTAGCCATTTCTCACGATTATTAGAATAAACTGCCTCGATATCGGGGTATAATACTCTCTCGCCCAGAATCTCTTGGACTATTGGGCTAGTGGGGTCATATATAGATATTGCTGGATGCAAATTACCATCTGTACAGCGCACTAGAGCTTTATTAGCAATTTTTTGTTTGATAATATCAAAATTTTCACCTTGCCTTTTCAGCTCAGATTCAGCAGTTTTAATGTGCTCGCGAATCCACTCTAATGCTTCTACCTGTTTCGTCTCACTAAGATTCTCATATTCAGGAAGTATCAGTTTACAAATCGAGTCTGTAGTATTGGGGTTCTTCATTCCTAAGTTTTTGAAGAATCCAAGCCAACGCTTAGGCTCATCCGAGTAAACGCCTCCAATATCTGGAATAGATAATATATCTTTGAAGAGATTGCACACAACTTCGTTGTTGGGATCGTAAACTTGGCTAGCGGAGCGTAATTCACTATTTGTGCAGTGTACCAAAGTCGCTTGGGAAAGTGATTTCATGAGAGCGTCATAATTTTTGCCTTCCTTAATCAAATCAGTTTTTGCTTTATCTAACTCATCTCGAATCCATGCAAGAACTTCTAATTGTTGATTAGCGTTAAGTTTTTTGTATTCAGCCGGTTGCAAAAATTTCTCGATCAAGCTAACTCGATTGACAGTTGGTACTGGTAAGCGGTCAAGTAAGGGTTTCCATTGTCGATTCGTACCCAATTGTAGTAAAAGTAAATTACCAGCAAAAGTTGGTGGTTCATAGTCCCCAGGAATATAGATATTGGGGTCGCTCAAAGTTACAAAATCACCTGAAGTTGTGATAAAAATTCTCAATTCACACAACTTCTCTAAAATTTTATCTGTATATTTTTTCACCCAATCAGGGTGAGTAAGAAAGTCTAGCAAACTCCTATAGTTTTCCTCAGCAACAACAGGTATATTTTGGAAAGTTAGAGAAGATTGACTATGTAAATTTTCTATAACTTTAATGGGACTTAAAAGCGTAATCAAGGGTTGAGTAGGTTTTTTAGATAAAAAATCCTCAATAGCTTGTTTTAAGGGTTCGGGAGCTTCAATGAAAAGAATACCAAAAGCTTTTAGAGCCTCTCTAGTTTCTGATTCAATGTTATTATCGCAAAGTAAAGGAGGTTGAGAGCGACTAGCTTGGTGGAGCTTGCCATCACTGCCGGGAACGATCGGATAAATTTTAAGCTGCTCAAATAGTGTAGATGAGAAAGAACTTTGAGTAAAATAGCAGTAAACTTGAGTGAGCCACTTGGCATTAGGAAAAGTATTTCCATCCGGTTGCCATCGGCATCCTCCTATTTGTCCTTTTCCAGTAATTACACCTAGCCTTTTTACTACCTCTGCGGGATTCATCTTGAGAAGGTTAATGTCAGGAATTTCATTAATATCAGAAAATTCCTTTTGCAAATCAGGATGTAAAAACCATTTTAATTGATTAACAAAAATTTCTCTCTCCTTCTTATCAGCTAGGTAAATAAATCCTGGCGCGTTATAGCCAAATGCTTGCAGAGTCCCATCAGCAAGAATTGCCAAGGGTAGACCTTTCAAATCTTTATAGTCTTTATCTTGAAGGCAGTAGTGAAGTAGATTTATAATCCAATCCCGCTTTCGCAAGCACGGTTTTGGTGCTTGCGATAGAGCAACGCCAAGAGGAGTTGTAATTTTCAAAAGCTTACGCAATTCAGGGGGTCTTAGTTCTACAGGGTTTAATTTAACGATTTTGAAAGCTTTGGTAATTTCTGTTGATAAGGGTGGGTAGGGAAAAGTAAGTCCCTCAGCACACAAAGGCTCCATTAAATCTATCGCCTTTTCAGGAAGTACATAGACATCCGAGAGTTTGCGCCATTTTTTATTTCCCGTTGTACTAATAACCTCTCTCTCGTGTAAGAGCTTCACTACATGATTAGGTAGTTCTTGAAGTGGGTTAGGTAGCTTATCACTGCTTACTGGCCACAAACTATAGTAATCGTCTGGCTTGTTTTCGCCGACATCCTGAACCAAGCTAGTAATCAAATTTGCACAAGCATAAGATAAGACATGGTTAGCCAATAAACGATTCCATGTAGTTTGGAGTTCATAGTCTTGATCATCGCTAGTCAGATGTCGCCGAGAGCTGTCTAGATCGAAATATCCATTGATATGTATATGCAAACCAGTTTCATTGTCTTGTCGTCGTGGAAGTGGTAAAAAACAGTAAATATTTCCTTTTAAATTGTTAGTAACTAAATTACTATTGGAACTTTCAATACAAACAGCAGCACCAGCCCAAGGTATGGCTTTTCCCTTCTCCTTACTGGAAAATATTTTATCCATCACATCTATCAATTCTCTATTTTCGTCAACCCTAATGATACTAGATACTCTCCAAATAGAAGTTGTAATGTGTCCTTGATTATTGACTTCAATTTCATGTTTATAAGATATTGAAGGTAAAGATTGCCGATTCATTTTACATAATTGTAGAAATTCTTCAGTTTTACGCTGGGTAACAAAGAGCAATTTTTGTCGCTCTTTTCGCACTTCTTCACTATTTTTAGTGGTGATGCTAAAAACTTCTTCAGGAGAATCATTTTCTGTTTCAGAAATTTTATAAACCTGAAGTTCTTCAAGATTTTTTAGAAATATAAAAATCTCTTCACCATCTTTTCTTAGTCGGTTTAAAAGCTCTTCTACTTTTGATTCGTCAAAAGGATTTTCTGAAATACCGCTGCGACTGGCCTGTTCTGCTGTCCGTAATGGAAACCGAAAAACTGTATTGTTAAAGTCATCTAATTCCGGTGGTAAACCTACTTTGTAAAGTTTCAATAAATTAGGACAAAACTCACCATCATCGGTTTGAAGATGCCAACCCCAACCTTCACCGAAGCCACCTAAAACTGAACGATGGGGATCAAAGAAAATGATCCGGTCCTGTGAAACAAAGCTTGGATAATCTGTGATATTGTAGACTGAATTAAATCCCAAACCAAATTTTCCTGTCTTCCACAAGTTTTCTCCGTCTCGCTTACCACCAATGCCTATCTCTTGGATTCCCTTGAAATCTTGCTCACTGAAAACTTTATCATTATAAACCAAGAGTGCTGGCCCCATTAGCTCAGTCATTGTAGCCAGAGGAAGCTCATCAATTGAGTGGGTGCGCCAATCAAAAGTAAATCGTATGACTCTGGCTCCGGCATCATCGGCATTTTGAATCAGCTCTTTGATAATGCCAATCCCTTCAGGATAAAGCCGAACCAGTTCTTGCAAACGCGCTATTAAGTTTTGACGTGGCCCAGCATAAAAACCCCCACCGTAACTTCCGTAGTTAGACATCAGAAATTTTCCTCCGTTGGTTTTATATTAATAACATAACTCACTAACAATTAAAAAATTGAGTCAGTTTCGATTAAATCGGATCGTAAGCAGGTGGCTGATACTCAAACACTTCTTGCTCTCCCACCGCAAATAAAGATCCATCAATCGCCCCAGAAGCAGGTCGAGCAAAAGATGCTTTGTTACGAAATCCTTGGCTATCTCCAGAAGAACACTCAAAGACAGCACAAACTGACTTCTCTCACAATGCAAATGGGCTAATTTACTCGACCGAGAGCGCCCTTGAAAATAGGCTCGTTCAGCACAGCGATCGCCCAATACCAAGAGAATCCCTAACCCTCAACCTCCTTAAGCCCATCTTCTAGTAACATCCTCACGATATCCACTTTCTTGCGTCCCGTCCTAGCTGCCAGCATCGACAGTTTACGGTGCAGAGTTTCGGACATATCGACAGTAAATCTGACCGTGGCTTCTTTATCGGGTGCTTGCAGTTTGCTCATCAGGCTAGGCTCCTTTGATTGAATGGAAACTGGTTCTGGTGCAGATACTTCCGGCTGCGGTGGTGTTGCGGGCAATGAACTTTCCGGTGTTAGTGATGCTGTGGGCGTTGCTGCTGGCGATACAACTTGTGGGGAGCATCCCGCTTTTTAACTAAGCATAACTACTCATTTTAATCTCATTATTTAAATACGCACATCTTAGTCTTAA